>JAJYCM010000085.1 GCA_021778375.1 Bacteroidota bacterium | reverse complement strand
TAATGTTTCGCCCCTCTGAGGCTTTCTTGATTTAATCATAAATTATGGTGCGCTTGGATTTCATAATTGTGGATTCCTCCGCAAACCCCGCAAACGGGGCATACGGAGCAGGCTACATCAAACGGTCAGAACCGCAGAGCGGTGACATATTAGTAGAAAAAGATGGGGAAAAAGATTAAAGCTCCGGAGGAGCGACACATAATCAGTTTATAGAAGGACATTATCAAAAGAATGTCATCAGTCTTTGTGTCCTAAATGTGCTCTCTGCTGCAGGGTGTGTTTAAATAATGCAGTGGTTGAATAAACCAATTTCTTCCATTATTCCAACATTCCATTACTCCAAAGTGAAATCCATTGTAAAGTGAGTTAATAAAATTCTTAAAAAAATAATATCTTCATCTTTATTTTGCAGTTATAAAATTACTTCTAAGAATTTTGTGAGTTATAAATTATTTCCCCATTTTTTACCGTCATGCAATTTAAATTCTTACCTGTAGCATAAACTATATCAGTATAATCGTTCGTATCCAAAATTGCAAAGTCAGCTTTCTTGCCTATTTCCAAACTCCCCGTAAGGTCATTTCTGTTTAATGCTTTTGCGGCGTTTATTGTAACTGATGAAATAGTCTGTTCAATTGTCATGTCCATTTTAAGTGCCGCAATTGACATAATTAGATTTAAGTTTGCAATATTTGATGAGCCGGGATTATAGTCCGTAGATAAAGCTACTATGGCATTACCTTCAATTAGCTTTTTTGCTGGTGCAAATGAATGATTAAGGAAAAATGATACTCCCGGTAAAAGTGTACAGACCGTTTCGGATGCCCCAATATTTTTTATATCCGCTTGATTTATTACTTCGAGATGATCTACGCTAACTGCTTTGTGTCTCAAAGCCGTAGATATCCCTTGCATCGAATTAAATTGATCTGTGTGAAGTTTTACTTTTAATCCCAATTCTACAGCTTTATTAAAAATCGAATCAACTTCAGATGCAGAAAATGCGCTCTTCTCGCAAAAGGCATCGCAAAATTCCGCAAGCTTATTCCCCGCAATGTAAGGAAGCATTTTGTTAATTATTAAATTTAAGTAGTCACCGTGGTTATCCTTAAATTCATTTGGATAAGTATGTGCTCCAAGAAATGTGGAGATTATTTCAATTGGATAGATTTCATTTAATCTTTTAATTACGTTTAATAATTTAATCTCATTTTCAAAGTCTAAACCGTAACCGCTTTTAATTTCCAATGTAGTAATGCCCTGTGAAATAAAATATTCGATTCTAGGACTAACAGTTTTTATTATTTCGTCAAAACTTGCCTCGCGAACTGCAATTACAGTTTTATTTATTCCACCACCGTTTGCAGCAACTTCTTCATAGGTTTTTCCGCTCATTCTATCGCGAAATTCATCGCCCCTTGAGCCACAAAATACAGTGTGAGTGTGGCACTCGACTAATCCCGGTAATATTATTTTGTTTTTTAATGAAATGTTTTGATATGAAGAAAATTTTGAAAGTGATTGTGTGGGGATAAAATCTTTTATTGTGGAATTCTCGACTAAGATTGAATGATCCGGGAGAAGACTAATCTGGTCTAACGATTTCCCGCGTTTGACATTTTCTCCACCTGTATCGACAGTAATAATCACAGATGGATTAGAAAAAATTTTAATCATGTCTAAAAAATCTTACTGATAAATATTTATCTTAGAACTTATCACCTTGGAATCACCATATCCCATCTGCTTTAATTGAAAGCTAAGATTTTTAGCATCCTCCATAACTCTAAAATCTCCGACTTCAACCTTGTAGAATGGAGGGTCAAAGACAATATATACATCCTGGCGATTTGTTTTTATCGCAACATCGGACTTTGTTGAATCAGCTTCATCTAAATTATCGCTTGTGTAAACTAATATCCTGTATCCTTGAGTAGTTTTGATTATTACTTTTGTTGATGAAGTGTCCGGAGCATTTTTATAATTATACCATACAACATTTTTCTCAGGCGAAGAAATATTTTTTGTATCGGGAAAATTTAATTTCGTTCTATAATTTGTCAGATCAAAATTTCCCTGTTCTTTAATTATTTTTGTCTTCTTTGCTGAGTTTTCTTTTGAAGGGGGCTTTTGTTCATATCTTGTTGCAACCGAAGTGCCGCAAGAGGCTATTAAAAGGCTCACTATTATAAAACTAAATAAAAAAATAAATTTCCGGTTCATTAAATCCCATCGAAAAAATTGATATTATTTCTAGTCAAATATAAAACAAAGTGAATAATACTGAAAGCATAAAAATATTATTGAGAGAAATGTCTCACACTATTGACGTTCTAAAAGGTTGTGGCGTAAGTAATTATTTCGTAAATTTGCCGCAATAAAAACAAACCTTTTAGCAAATGTCAGTAAAAAAACTTAAAATTTTGTTTGTCACTTCCGAAGTTGTTCCATTTATGAAAACCGGAGGTCTAGCTGATGTTTCGGCTGCTTTGCCTCAAATGTTGGCAGAAATGGGGCACGAAGTAAGAATCGTAGTCCCAAAATACGGTGCAGTTGATACAAGAAAATTTAAAATTCATGAGGTTGTAAGGCTTAAAGACTTAACGATGAAAATTGGGGACAAGGATGTTGTTTTTTCTTTAAAATCTTGCTTTTTACCAGGGCAGAAAATTAGAGTGCAAATTTATTTCCTTGATAATCAGGATTATTTTGGAAGTAGAAACAGCCTTTATGTTAACCCTGTTACAGGTCTGGATTATCCAGATAATGATGAAAGATTTATCCTTCTTACTCACGCTGTCTTTGAATTAATCTCAAAATTAGGATGGATACCTGATATTATCCATGGCAACGATTGGCAGTGCGGCTTAATCCCGGCATATTTAAAAACTATTTATAAAGACAACGAAGCTTTCTCAAAGTTCAAAACATTATTTACGATACATAATCTTGCTTACCAGGGAGAATTTCCCAAATCATCTTTTGTTAAAACCGGTTTACCTGAGGAATTAAATTCCGAAAAGGGTATTCAAATTTACGATAAAGTTAATTTTATGAAATCCGGATTGCTTTATGCCGATGTAATCAATACGGTTAGTGAAACTTATTCTAATGAAATTAGATCGGATGATGAATTAGGAGCAGGCTTAAGACAAGTCCTAGCAAAAAGGAAAAATGATCTTTACGGAATTATAAACGGTATTGATGAAAAAGTCTGGAATCCTGAAAAAGACAAACTCTTACCAAAAAAATATTCTCTAAAAAATTTTGAAGGTAAGGTTGAAAATAAAAAAGAACTTGCAGAAAAATTTGGATTTAATTTTGACGAAAATATTCCGATTATCGGTGTAATTTCTCGCCTCTATGAAGCAAAGGGTTACGATTTAATTAGTGAGGCATTTCCGGAATTAATGAAATTAAATATTCAAATGATTATTCTGGGAACCGGCGATAAGAAATATCATAATTTCTTTGATAAAATGAGCAAAAAATATCCAAGTAAGTTTGCTTGTTACCTTGGTTTTAACGACGATCTTGCACATTTAATAGAAGGAGGTTCAGATATCTTTCTAATGCCTTCCCGCTACGAACCTTGCGGACTAAATCAAATGTACAGCCTTGTTTATGGAACCGTTCCGGTTGTTAGAGAAACCGGCGGTCTTGCCGATACAGTTGTGCGTTTTAATGAAAAAACCGGAGAAGGTAATGGCTTTGTCTTCAAACAATATGAAGCTTCTGCCCTTATAAAGGAACTCAAAAGAGCTTTAAAGTTTTATGAAGATAAAAAAATATGGATGAAGATAATCCGTAACGGCATGAAATGCGATTTTAGTTGGAATGCATCTGCAAAAAAATATATAGAACTTTATAGAAAAATTTTGAATAACGATTAATGCCAAATGCTGCCATATTCTTTGATAGGGACGGTACGCTTAATGAAGATCCCGGCTATTTAGGTGATCCAAATAAAGTTAAATTATTTTCGGGTACAGGAGAATCTCTTTCTTTATTAAAGAAAAAATTTAATTTTTTGTTTATCGTTATTTCAAATCAATCCGGAATTGCAAGAGGAATTCTTACCAAAGAAATGGTTGATACGGTAAATTCAAAAATAAACGAACTGCTTTCCGTTTACGACACAGCAATTGATGCATTTTATTATTGCCCTTCGCATCCTGATTATAGTAGTGAAAATGATTGCTCTTGTCGAAAACCTTCGCCTGAGCTTGTCTTCAAAGCTGCAAATGATTTTAATATAGACCTTAGCAAATCATATTTTGTCGGAGATACAGTTAGCGATATTCAGTGCGGATTAAATGCCGGCTTAAAAACAATCTTAGTAAAAACCGGTTTCGGTACGGAAAGTTTTTCTATCTTGAAAAAGCAAAATATATTTCCGACTTTTGTTGCCGATAATATTAAAGATATATCTACTTTTATTCAAAAAGATTTTAGCGGAGATAAATAATTGTCCAAAAATAAATTCCTTCTCATCATAACCGGGGTAATTTCTTTAGCTTTTTATTCTTGTAGTAATAACCCAACTCCTATCGGAGCTCAATTAGTTGGCAGTGATTTAGTTAATTTGCAAACGATAGATTCTTATGCGGATTCTTTACGTCAAACTTCATCCTATTTCAAAAGCTCGGTCAATTTATCGTCATCTTCATATCTTTTTCTTGGGAAAAAAAATAATGCTCAGGCCTCTGCATTGATTAAGTTTTATGTTTCCCTCCCCGATTCAATAAATCAAGACTTAATTGCAAATAATGCACACGTAATCGCTTCGATTATTTCTTTACCTACTGGCTATACTTATGGAGATAGCAATGCGAGTCTTGATTTTAATGTTTATAAAATTACTAATGCGTGGACTTCAACAAGTTATACTGCTGATAATATTTCCTCCTTAATATTCGTTCCTACAGATGTTAGTTCAAATAGATTGGTGACAGATTCATTGACTACTTTTAATATTAGCAATTCCCTCTCAACTTCTTGGCTTATTGCAGCAGCTGATTCTGTCGATTCGACTATATATGGTATTTATCTTGTTCCCACTTCCGGCTCCCAAAAAATTCTTGGTTACACTACATCTTCATCTACAACAACAACCAGTATTAGATTGCAATTAGTAATTCAAAAACCAGGTTCTTATACGGACACAACCACTTTTTACCCGCTGCAAGATGCTAGCGTAATTACTGGAAGTCTGCCTCCTGTTAATCATGAAGATATTGTTGTCCAAGCAGGGGTAGAGATAAATTCCAAACTTTGGTTTGATATTTCTAAGATTCCGGCAAATGCAGTCGTCAATTATGCCGACTTAACTTTAACAGCTGATTCATCAGCCCAACTTTTTGGAAGTACTTTTTATAATTCTCTTTTAGCTTCAAATCTGGTAGATAGCGCATCTGCTCTACCTGATTCTTCTTCGACAAGTTTGTACAATATAATGCTCTCTCTAAGCGGAAACCAATATGTCGGAAATGTTACTCCAATTGTGCAAAAATGGTTATCGTCAAAAAACAACCAAGGATTATTACTGGAGGCTGATGGAAATTTACTTGGGTTGGAATTATTTGCTCTGAAAGGAAGTAGCGCATCCAATTTGCAGTTACGCCCGCGTCTAAGAATAACTTATACAACAAGAAAGTAGTTATGATTAAAAATTTGAAAAAGATAATTTTATTGCTTCTACTCTTATCAGTTTATGCTTTCCCTCAAAGCAGCTCAAGCTACTCACGAATAGGAATTGGCGATTTAGTGTTTTCTTACTCGGCAAGAAGTATGGGAATGGGACAGCTCGGAACATCTTTGGCAGTTCCTGACTTTACCGGTATTATCAACCCTGCCGCATGGTTTATGCTAGACAGAACCCGTTTTGAAATTGCAGTTGACGACAATAATCTCTTCTTAAGCAATAATACTCAAAGCGGAAGGCTCTCCAGCGCAATTTTTAACGGATTTACCTTAGCTTTCCCCGTCAGCGAGAAATATGGTGTTGGTGTTGCAATGGGAATTGTTCCATATTCTAGAGTAAGTTATGATGTATTACAAAGTTATCCTTCTCCTATTACAAACGTTTCTGATTATCAGCTTAATTATATCGGCAGCGGTGGTTTATCAAGAACTTTTATCGGATCTTCTTTTGAACTACCTTTTGGATTAGTTTTAGGTGCATCATTCGATTATTATTTTGGAGAGATTGATTACTCTTCACAGGTAAACTTTACAAATATTTCAAATACTTCTACCAATTATTTGAAAAGTTACAGACCAAACGGAACAGGTACGACGGTAGGTCTAATTACCCCGGATTTATCACCTGTATTAAAATCAAATACAATTTCTGACTTAAGATTAGGCCTCGCTGTAAATTATATCTCCAAACTAAATGTTGATACTATCGGAACCTCAAATTCTACATTAGGCGTTGATACAATTGGGTTCGGTTCAGCGACAATGAGTATCCCTTTAAGAATATCGGCAGGGTTAAGTATGTCGTTAAGTAAAAAGTATTTAGTTAGTCTGGATTTTCTTACTCAGCCTTGGCAAAATTATACTTATAACAATGTTAAATCACCCGAATTAAGAAATGCTTATAAAGTCAGCGCCGGATTTGAATATAGACCTTTGCTTAATCTTGGTTCCTCATTCTGGCAAGCTATTATTTGGCGCGCGGGGTTAAGCTATGAACAGACACAATATTTTGTCAATGGTACTGGAATAAATCAACTTTCTATTTCAGGAGGATTTTCGTTTCCGTTGAGTTACCAAAATACGCTCGATGTCGGTGTTCAATATTCTAATAGAGGAACGACCAATTTCAATTTAATAAAGGAAAATTCTGTAAGAGTTGATTTCGGTTTAAGCATTGGCGAGCTTTGGTTTGTCCAATCTGCGAGATAACTTTTAATAAACCTTAAAAAGCGTAAAAATTTTATGTATGATTATTTAAAAAACGACAAAGAAATCTTTGATGTTTTGAAGTTAGAAACAAAACGTCAACAAGAAAATTTAGAGCTAATAGCTTCAGAAAATTTTGTCAGCCCTTCAGTTTTAGAAGCAGCAGGCACAGTGCTAACAAACAAATATGCTGAAGGCTATCCTGGCAAAAGGTATTATGGGGGATGCGAATTTGTCGATATGGCTGAAAATATAGCTCGCGAAAGATTAAAAAAACTTTTTAATGCGGAGTATGCAAACGTACAGCCGCATAGCGGCTCGCAGGCAAATATGGCTGTCTTAATGACGCTCTTAAAACCGGGCGATAAATTTTTAGGATTAAGTCTAGCCCATGGCGGGCACTTAACCCACGGTTCTCCTGTAAATTTCTCTGGGCAGCTTTATCATGCAATCGGATATTCGTTAAATAAGGATTCGCATCTTCTGGATTACAATCAGATTGAAGACCTTGCTAAAAAAGAAAAACCAAAACTTATTATTACCGGTGCAAGTGCATATTCGCGTGAATGGGATTATGCTAGGTTTCGTCAGATAGCCGATTCTGTTGGTGCTTTATTAATGTGCGATATGGCTCATCCCGCAGGTTTGATTGCTAAGGGGTTTCTTAACAGCCCGCTGCCTTATTGCGATGTCGTTACTTCTACTACCCATAAAACACTAAGAGGACCTAGGGGCGGAATTATTTTGATTGGTAAGGATAAAGAAAATCCTCTCGGAATTAAAACTCCCAAAGGGGATAGGCTAAAACTGATGTCTGAAATTTTTGATAGTATGGTGATGCCGGGAATACAAGGCGGACCTCTTATGCATATTATTATGGCAAAGGCAGTTGCATTTGAAGAAGCGCTTCAGGATTCATTTAAGGATTATGCAGGACAGATTATTAAAAATGCAAAAACTTTGGACTCAAAGTTAAAAGGATATGGCTTTGAAATTATTTCCGGCGGAACAGATAATCATCTGATGCTAATCAACGTTAACAATAAAAATATTACCGGCAAAGAAGCAGAAAATTCTCTGGGTGCAGCTGGAATTACCGTTAATAAAAATATGATACCTTTTGACTTACGTAGCCCATTTGTGACTAGCGGAATAAGAGTCGGAACCCCTGCTGTTACAACAAGAGGGATGAAGGAAAAAGAGATGGAAATAATAGCTGAGTTTATAAACAAAGCAATTAATAATTCCGGGAATGAAAAAGTTTTGTCTGAAATTAAAGAAGATGTGAAGAATCTTTGCTTAGCATTCCCGTTATACTCCGAATTGAATTAAACAACTAATACAAATTGGCAACAGAAGAGTTAACAACTTATAGTCCTTCAACTGGAAAAGAAGAAAAAGAAATGACATTCCTTGAACACATTGAGGAATTAAGATGGAGAATTATTTATTCCTTAATCGGTGTTGGCATCGGAGCTGTAATCTGTTGGATATTTGTCGATTATTTGGTGGATGATGTTTTGCTTTTGCCAGCTAGTAGAGTTGGTTTGCACCTCCAGAATTTGAAACCTTTCGGCCAACTAATGCTTTACTTTGAAGTTGCTATGGTTGGGGGATTAATATTAAGTCTACCAAATGTTTTTTATCAGTTATGGAAATTTATCTCGCCTGCTTTACGAAAGAATGAACGAAGATATATTTCGGCGATAGTCGCGTTCTCTACACTTTGTTTTTTACTTGGAATTGTATTTGCCTATTTTATTATGTTACCTTATTCGTTAAAATTTGTATCGCAATTTGGTTCAAAAAACATAACCAATGATTTTGCGATTGATGAGTATATGACAATAATTCTAAGTATTATGCTCGGCGCTGGTCTTGTCTTTGAACTTCCAATGATTTCTTTCTTCTTAACAAAACTTGGTATCTTGACTCCTCAATTTATGCGTAAATACCGAAGGCATGCAATCGTAATTATTTTTATTGCAGCTGCTTTTCTTTCTCCCGGGACAGACCCGGTTTCTCAAATAATCCTTGCGGTTCCGTTGATTGTGTTGTATGAAATAAGCATTATAATTTCAAAATATTCCAGAAAAAAATCTTGATTATAAAAGGACTATCAGAAATTAGCCTGCCGATAAAATCAGAGCTTGAATCTTTCGACGAACTATTTAAAGAGTCGATTCGTTCAAAAGTTACTCTGGTTGATTTAATAGCGCGCTATATTATCCGCCAAAAGGGGAAGAAGATAAGACCGCTCCTTGTCCTGTTATCTGCAAAAGTTGTTGGTAATATTAATGAACGTACATATCGCGGCGCTGTGTTAGTTGAGCTTCTTCACACTGCAACTTTAGTACATGACGATGTTGTAGATAATGCCGATAAAAGACGTGGCTTCTGGTCAATCAATGCAATCTTTAAAAATAAAATTGCTGTTCTGATGGGCGATTATCTTTTATCCCGTGGTCTTATGATTGCGATTGAAGGGAAGGACTATGATTTTTTAGAGGTAATGACGAGAACTGTAAAAAGAATGTCCGAAGGTGAACTACTGCAAATTCGTAAGACAAGGAAGCTTGATATCGATGAAGACACTTATTTCAAAATAATTTCTGATAAAACTGCTTCTCTTCTTGAAACTTGCTGTCAGATAGGAGCGCTCAGCGGTTCAGATAATGGTAGTTATCACGAAGCAATGAAAATATTCGGTGAGTCAATCGGAATAGCTTTTCAAATTCGAGATGATATTTTAGATTACGAAGGAAATTTTAGTATCACAGGTAAACCGGTAGGCGGCGACATAAAAGAAAAAAAAATAACACTTCCATTAATTTATTCGCTTAGCAAGGTTTCAAAAAATGAAGCTTCCTCTATTAGAAAAAAAATAAAAA
>JAJYCM010000084.1 GCA_021778375.1 Bacteroidota bacterium | reverse complement strand
TTAGTTAGAAGATAAAAGGCAAATAATGGAATAATTTATTATTACGGGAAGATAATATCGAGCGATTTTCTTAATAACATTGCTAAGAAAATCAATGCCGAGGTTGCTTTAGTCTTGAACGGAAACACTGCCGAAGTGTCAAATGAATCGCTAAATCAAAAATATTCTTATATGTTGGCAAATGCATCTAAAACCCTTGCAGGGAAAAATAATTTTGATGTTTATTCAAACGGCAGCGGGTCTTCGGATATCCTTGCAATAATTTATAAGCCGGATCTCGATTTTAAACTTAACAAAGGATTTCAGTTTTTAATTTTTAATACTCTTAGTGAAGCGGCGGACCTCCGTTCCAACATAAGATCTTTTTTGATAATTATTGGATCAACAGGAATATTGCTTTCGTTAATTTTAACTTTACTTTTTACCGATAAAATGCGGAAACAGATTACACAGCTAAGCAAAGCCACTGAAGTAACTAAGGAAGGAAATTTTCAGAATAAAATCGTTATTCATTCGAAAGATGAACTTGGCAAGCTTGGCGCGGCATTTAATTCGATGATTGAGCAGCTTCAAAAGAATGAAAAAGTGAAGAATGAGTACTCGGAATTTATTACTCTGATAAATCAAAATCCTACGTTAAAAGAAATATCCGAAGCGGCATTACAAAAAATCATTAAAACATGCGGATTTACAATAGGCGCTCTATATGCCGTTGAAGATGGAAATATTTCTCTAGTAAGTTCATACGGTTTGGGAAAGGAAATAACGTTTGACGAAAAATCAAATTTCTTCAATGCTATAATTGAAAACCAGGAGCCATTTGAAATATTTTCACAGAATGTAAAACTTCCTGTAGTGTCAGCGGGAGCCATTAAGATTGAAATAAAATATCTTTTACTCAATCCGGTAATTTACAACGGCAAAGTTATCGCGATATTAGAGCTTGGATCCTTTGATAAGCCTGGTGATGAAGCAAAAGAATATTTATCTAAAATTCAGGAACAGCTTGCAATAGGATTAACAAATGCCTTCGCATTTGTTCAGTTAGAGAATTTTGTGGCGGAACTAAAAAAGCTGAATGATGATTATCAAAAGCAAAATATCCAGGTAAGAAGGCAGAATGAGACACTAATCGAACTTCATCAAAAGCTAAAAGAAAAGGCAGATGAACTGGAAATCCAAAAAGGCAAAGCAGAAGAGGCGACGGAATTAAAATCTCACTTCCTTGCCAGCATGTCTCACGAACTGCGGACACCGATGAACTCCATTCTTGGTTTAACGGAATTAATTCTTGAGGATAATTCCCTTAAAAATAAGAACCGAGAAAGAATTGAAGTTGTTTTTAAAAGCGGTAAGCGCCTGATGGGATTGATTAATGATATACTCGATCTCTCAAAAATTGAAGCTGGGAAGATGGAGGTTCATAATGAAGATGTTTTTCTTGAAGAATTAATTGTGGAGATTGAAAGTCAAATTGCCCTCCTTGCCAATCAAAAAGGCATTGCCTTTAGAATCGTGAAAAATATTAATACTAAGATTGTCATCAATACTGACAGAGGAAAAGTAGTTCAGGTATTAATTAATTTACTTGGCAACGCTGTGAAGTTTACAGATTCGGGATTTGTGGAGCTTCGTATATCGTCCCTGGAAAATAAAAACTTAAAATTCGACGTAATTGATACCGGCATTGGCTTGTCTGCTGAGGATCAAAAAATAATTTTTGAAGAGTTTAGACAAGTTGACGGCACGACAACCCGCAGATACAGCGGTACCGGGCTTGGCCTGGCTATTTGTAAGAAAATTGCTTCCTTGATGAAAAGTACTATCTCAGTGGAAAGCGAACCGGGCAATGGTTCAATTTTCTCTTTTGTTATTCCACTTAATATTATTAAACTTAGAGACGACGGAGATTCGCCAAAAGTTAATGTTCAAACATTAATTAAAAACAGAAAAAATCCAATTTTGGTAATTGATGATGACCCGGAAGTGCGTTATACCATCGGACAATATCTAATTTCAAAAGGCTACGAAATTGTTTATGCCGAAGACGGTATAGCGGGAGTTGAACAGGCAAAGAAAATTCAACCATTTGCCATTACTCTTGATGTAATGATGCCGGATAAAGACGGCTGGACTGTGCTGAAAGAGCTTAAACAAAACCCTTCTACAAAAGATATTCCAGTTATTTTAATTTCAATTATCAGCGATAAAAATTTGGGTTACGGATTGGGCGCTTATGAATATTTTGTTAAGCCAATTACTCCCGACGCATTACTTTCTGCCTTTAACAAGTTAGAAAATCTTGCAAAGAAAAAAATCGAAAAGATCGTTGTTGTAGATGACGATGAAATGGAATTTGAAAAATTCAAAGCAGCATTTAAAAATGATAAGGTCAGAATCGATTTTATACAGGACAGTCAAATTGCATTTAGTAAAATTTTGGAAACGCAGCCGGATTTAGTGATCCTTGATCTTATGATGCCGAACGTTGATGGAATTACGCTTTCTTATAAGCTCAAGTCAAACAGGGAGACAAAGCATATCCCAATAATAATCAGTACGGCAAAAGATTTAACGGAGGAAGAAAGGAACTCGTTAAACAATATCGTTGAACAGATTACGGTTAAATCCAACGGGCATCCGCTCGATGTTCTGAAAGTAGTTCGTGACAGAATACGGCTGCAAGAAACAGGGTCACTTTCTTTAGCGGCAACCAGTAGATCGCCCGCTGAGATTGCTCTTGAAGAAAAAATGGATTTAGTTGATGAGGATGAAAATCATATATACCGCGGCAATGTTTTGGTGGTAGATGACGACCCTGACACACTTTTTACGATTAGTGAAATTGTCCGTGCTTGCGATTGTAAAGCATTCACCGCTAAGAACGGAATTGAGTGTTTGAGAAATTTGGAAATGAAATTACCCGATCTGATTTTGCTCGATATTATGATGCCTGAAATGGATGGTTTTCAAACAATTAGCAGAATTAGACAAAATAAAAAATGGAAGAATATCCCAATTTTTGCAGTAACAGCAAAAGCAATGCTTGAAGATAAAGAAGTTATTATGAGACACGGTTTCGACGATTTCATTCCAAAGCCGGTTAACGCGGGTGTAATGGCGTTCAAAATAGAAAAATTGTTCTCAAAAAATAAGATTAGTTGATATGAAAAAAATTTTAGTAATAGATGATTTGCCTGAAAATGTTTTCCTGCTGCAAGATAGGCTTGAGCGGGAAGGTTATGAAGTACTAAAAGCATACGAAGGCAAAACAGGCATTGAAAAAGCAAAGAATGAAACTCCGGATTTAATTTTGCTCGATGTTATGATGCCGGAAATGACTGGGTTTGAAGTTTGCAAAATTTTAGTAGAGGATCCTGCAACTTCCAGGATTCCAATTATTTTAGTAACCGCAAAAACAGATGCGGAAGATACGAAGGAAGGGCTTGAAGCGGGAGCATTTGATTATATAAAAAAGCCCTTTAACCGGATAGAGCTTCTTGCAAGAATTAATTCTGCCTTAAAGTTATCAGAAGCACAAAAAAAACTTCTTGAAGCGGAACAAAAGAATACTTTTACTGCTACCGTTGTAACCACTAACCACAAAATAAAGCAACCGCTTACATTATTAAGTCTTTCTACAGCAGCTATAAAAAGAGAGTTGAAAAAAAATGAAATCTCACCCGATGAAATTTTAAAACGGCTTAGTTATATAGAAATTGCAATTAAAGAAATTAACGATATATTAAATCAGCTTAACTCAATAAAGAAGCCGGTTTTTTCTGATTACATAAAAGATATAAAGATGGTGCAGTTCGATGATAAAAAAAACGATAGCTTAGATTAATTTTCTTATTGTCTCAAGCATAGTATCAAACTCATAAGGTTTTGGGAGCACACCGTTGATGCTAAATTTCTTGTAATCAAAATTATCGTTTAATGACAAGCTACCCGATGACAGGATTATCGGAAAAGTAAAGTTAAGCTCCCTAATCTTTTTTATGCAGTCTAATCCATTCATTTCAGGCATATTAAAATCGATTATTGCCAAATCAACTTTTATTTCTTCCGTAAGAACCTTCAAAGCTTCAATACCGGAGGCGACTTTGATTACATTGTAGTCGTAAGATTCAAGAAGCTCGGTGAGGAGATCACGAAGCATAATTTCATCATCGGCTAAAAGAATAATTCTTTCAGACTGTGAGATATTTGCAATGTTTTTAGGTTCATATGCAGGGATAAAAACATCGAAAGTTGTTCCGGAATCTACAACGCTTGAAACCTCAATATGCCCATTGTGGGCTTTAACGATGCCATAGGTAACATAAAGACCAAGCCCCGAGCCTGAGCTGCTTTCCTTCCCTTTGGTAGAAAAATAAGGATCAAAGATTTTGATCTGGTTTTCTTCTTCTATTCCGGCGCCTGAATCAGACACGGAAATCCAAATGTAATTTCCTCTAGATAAAAGAGGATAGTCAATTAAATTATTCTCATCAATGGAAATATTTTTTGCTTTTAAGATTATTTTCCCGCTTCTTTCAATTGCTTCTTTAGCATTTACGCATAAATTTAAAAGCACTTGATAAATCTCTGTACCATTGCCTAAGATATCAAAAAGACGATTGTCAATCTCATAACTAAATGAAATTCTTTTAGGAAAAGTTTCTTTTATTACAGAAGCAATTTCTTCAAGCAATATATTCGGTTTAATTAATTCTTTTCGCTTCGGAGTAGGTTTGCCGAACGATAACAAACCTTTGGTTAAATCTTTAGCCCGTATGGAGCAGCTCTCAATATTATCCAAAAGACGTGTTACATCTTCTCTTTCCGGAATTCTTTTCTTCAAAAGATTAAGGCTTCCAAAAATGCTTGACAACAAGTTGTTAAAATCGTGCGCCATGCCGCTGGAAAGTTTTCCGATAGTCTCTAATTTTTGCGCCTGCAAAAGTCGAACTTCAAGTGCGGTATTTAACTCGCTTGTGCGGATGCTGCTTATTGCAAAAGCCAGAAGCAGTGCAAATTGTTCCACGCTGCTGACCGATATAGCATTGTATTCCCCGGTTTTTTTTGCAACAACAATCGAAGCTAAAAGCTTACTGTCAAAAAAACACGGCGAAATAATTAATGAACTACAATTAAGTAATTGGGTAAGGTTGTAACCAATGTTATCCGGATTGTTTTTGACATATAATGAACGTTTATTTATGCCAATCCATTTATTTATGAAAGAAAAATTTGCAGTAATGTCTTTCTCAATTTCCTGGTTTGTCTGAAATTGTTCGGCAGGGTCAAAGAATGTGTATTCTATTTTGCTATCGTGAATTAGGTAAATAAAACCGAAATTGCTGTCAGATAAAGTAGCGCATCGTTTTAAAATCATGCCGGATAAGTTCTTCAGTGATTTTTCTTTTAACAGAAAAGGAAGGAAATCACGCATTTCTTTTTGGAAAAGTAAAATCTCTTTTGATACTTCCGCTGCTTTTTGCTCCTGTGTATAATTTTGGGCAACTTCTTTTTCAGTCATGAAAGCTAAAATTTCTTAATTTGATATTTTCTAATCTTTGTATATAAAGTCTTGGGGCTTATACCAAGTTTGACTGCGGTTTTATTTCTATCCCAATTCAGGACGTTAAGTGTTTTTGCAATATGTCTTTTTTCAACGTCATCTATACTGAGGATTTCGTCGCTATCGTCTATGGCTAAAGAAATATTTTTTTGAATGGCAATCTTGTGTGCGTTTACCGGTAGATTCAAATCATCAGGAGCAATGTGCTCATCTTCTGCAAAGATTAAAGCTCTTTCAATAATATGTTCAAGTTCCCTAATGTTTCCGGGGAAATCATAATGAAGAAGAGATTCTTCAGCGCTGGGAGAAAGTTTTTTAGGAGATTTAATTGAAGATTTAACTTCGAGGAAATGATTTGCAAGAACTAAAATATCTTCTTTCCTTTCGCGAAGCGGGGGAATGGTTAAAGTAATTACATTAAGTCTAAACAAAAGATCGCGCCGGAAATTTTTATTATCGGCTTCTTCCAAAAGATTTCGATTCGTTGCGCCGATTACTCTAACGTTAGAATTTAAATTTGTAACACCGCCGATTCTTCTGTACTCGCCATTCTCTAAAAACCGAAGAAGCTTTGGTTGAAGAGACAAACTAAGCTCACCTATTTCATCCAAAAACAAAGTCCCGCCGTGCGCAATTTCTACCAAGCCTTGCTTAGTAGATTTTGCATCAGTAAATGCTCCCTTTTCGTGCCCGAATAATTCGCTTTCTATTAATTGATCGGGGAGTGAAGCGCAATTTATCACTACAAACGGCTGATCGTGCCTTGAAGATTTTTTGTGAATATATTCGGCAAACAACTCCTTACCGGTACCGGTTTCGCCTTCAATTAAAATATTTGAATCTGATACTGCCGATTTGTTTGCGAGGTTAATTACACGCTGTAGTTCTGAGCTGTTGCCGATAATTCTTGTTGAAAGTTTTCTATTTACTTGCTCATTTAACAAAGCTGTTTTTACGATTAAGTCTTTGTGTTCAAGGGCTCTGTTAATTGTAAGGAGCAATTCATCAAAATTATAGGGCTTGGTAATAAAATCATAAGCGCCGAGCTTAATACATTCGATAGCGTTTCTAACATCAGTCTGTGCGGTTAGCATAACGACCTGGAGCGAGGAATTGTATTCAGCAACAAACTTTAGAACTTCCTCTCCCGGAACGTCCCTCATATTAAGATCAAGAAGTAAAAGATCATAGTTTTTTCTTTTGATGGCATCGATAGCGAGGCTACCATCATAAACGGTATCAACCAAGAATCCTTCTTCAAGAAGCTGCTCTTTAAGTAGATAACAAAGTGTTTCGTCGTCGTCACAAACAAGAATTTTGGAGTTTTTAAGCATTTTATGTCGAACTTTTTTAATGATTGATATATTTGGAATAGAAAAACCAAATAATTATATTTGTCACTCTAAAAAAAGGGCGCGTAGCTCAGGGGTAGAGCATCTGCCTTTTAAGCAGAGGGTCGGTGGTTCGAAACCACCCGCGCTCACATACCTTTTTTACCACTTTCTTAGTGGTATTTTTTTGATGGAACCCCTAAAATCCAACCCCAAACGAATTCTTCAATTAAAATTACTAATAAATATTGATTTATAACATAACAAATTTTAATTGAAAAAGCATAAGCCCGAATAAATAATTTTTTACTCGATCATAATGTCCATTGCCTTCTACAACCAAAGCAGCAAATCAAATTCTGCTGTAGACAATACGCCTAATAATCCGTCCCAGCAAATTCAAAACGAGTGACAATCATTTTGGCCGGATGAGTTCGATAAGTAACTCACCTTACGCAGGATTTCACTTTGGAGTATTTGAAAGCAATAATAATGGAAAAGTTAATCTATTTATTATTATCAATTTGATTTTTATCTTAAAGTTAAAATTATACAATTATTTTTCGATTAATCATCCGGGAATGAATTTTGGGTGAAGTAGTATTTTGGACAATTATAAGAACTATAATTACAATCCCTATTGTCTGGGTGTTGAAGGATTATATCAGCTTCCCTGTTTGGTGGCTGATAAATCTTGCTTCAATTTACGGGGTAATTATTCATCCAGCTATTATTCATTATAGACTATTTAAAGAAAGAAATAAAGAAGTAATCGAGTATACTCTTTGCTCGACATGCACAAATTTTGATAAGTCAGCCGTGTTGTGTGTGCTTCACGACGAACATCCGACAAAAGAGTATCTTCCATGCGAAGGTTTTGACTGGGAGCCAAAACAATCCGAAGTAGACAATCAGGATATTTTTAGCTGATTATTTTCTTCCTTGTAAATTATTTTTTTGTAAATTTGTACCTTAAAAAATTCTGTTCCGGAATACGAATTCCTTTTTTATATAAATCACCTTACGCAAAAGGTTATTATTGCATAATGAGAAACCTCCGAGGTTTTCATAAACCTCGGAGGTTTTGCAATTCACTTCCATTATATTTGAAATTGTCTGCGTAATATGAGTTATATAATTTAAATGATATCTCCCTCCGGTTGCAGGACAAACAATAAAAATCAGAAAGGTTATTTATGCCTCTTAAAAGCAATCAAGTGGTATCGATTGGTTATACTCTTACCGATGAAGATGGCAACGTAGTTGATTCAGCAAATCATGTTAACCCTTTTTCATTTATGAGCGGAAAGAATCAAATACTTCCGGCTTTAGAAGAAAAACTTGGTGAAATGATCATTGGTAGTAAAAAGATTGTAGTTCTTGCCCCCGAAGAGGGCTACGGTGTTTATGATGAGATGGCGTTGCAGGTGGTGGATAGAACGGAATTTCCAGCCGAAACAAAATTGGAAGAAGGAATGGGTTTTGTTGCAGATACACCGGAAGGTGGAGAAATGCCGTTTACCGTAAAAAAAATCGACGGTGAAAACATTACCCTGGATTTCAATCACCCGCTTGCTGGGAAAACCCTAACTTTTGATGTTGAACTTCTTAATTTACGCGATGCTACCCTTGAAGAACTGTCTCACGGACACATTCACGGTGCAGGCGGTCATCATCATTAAAATTAATTCTAAGGTCATTTCTTGCCGGACTCGTTCCGGCATATTTCTCCTCCTGTAAGCCTACTTCAATCTTCATCATCATAATTAAACGAACCATTATCTAATATTATTCATTCAACTTAGCAGGATTTTTCTTTGGAAAAATGGAATGTTGGAATAATGGAGAAAATTGGTCTATTCCATTACTCCATTTCTCCAATGGTTGCATAACATGAGTTATACACAGAGTGATTAACATCATAATTACATTAATAAGTGTGATGGATAGTAGATTCTTATAATTAAAGAAACAATAACATTGCGACAAGACAAAAGAAAATAGTTTGACTTGATGAGGAACTATTGAAAAGAATAATATGCGGAATGAAGTTTAGTATAGCAAATGTTATGCTGTTGGCATGGATCCCGGTTATAATTTATGCACATTCCACAGGAATAACTGGCGTAACATTGAAGGGTAATACTCCCGGGTGTACTTGCCATAATCCATCTCCATCGCCAAATGTAATGGTAATGATAAATGGACCAAGTCAATTGAGTGTTACTCAAACCGGTAATTATTCTGTTACAATTACAGGAGGTCCTTTAGTCAGAGCGGGGACAGACATTGCAGTTTCAACTGGGATATTAGCTCCTGTTAGTTCAGATTTATATCTTTCTAGTTCAGAACTTACTCACTCACTTCCCAAAGCCCCGGTTAATAATGTTGTAACTTTTCAATTTACATACACTGCTCCTGCAACGGCAGGCAACCAAACCATTTATGCAGACGGCAACAGTGTAAATTTTGATGGTTTAGCCGATCAACAAGATCAATGGAATTTTGCGCCTAATAAAATAGTAAACATTGTGCTTGCTACCGGAGTAAAGGAAAATAACATTGTTAATTCATTTAAGCTTGATCAGAATTATCCAAATCCTTTTAACCCGGCAACCAACATCAATTTTTCGATCGCAAAGCCGGGTAATGTAAAATTAGAAGTATATAATTCTGTAGGAAACAAGGTTGCCGTTCTGGTGAATGGTTATAGGGCAGAAGGCTCTTATAGTGTTTCATTCAATGGAGATAATCTTTCGTCCGGAATTTATTTTTACCGTCTTATTGCTAATGATTTTGACGAAACAAAAAAGATGATTTTGATGAAATGACGTTCCTCGTACCGGCTATAGAATAATTTTATTTGGGAAAACGAGGGAATTCAGTAAAATCTTTTTGGAAAGATTCGT
>JAJYCM010000083.1 GCA_021778375.1 Bacteroidota bacterium | reverse complement strand
TATCCAAAGATGATTGATTTTCCATATCTCAAATATAAAGATTATGTTCATTTTAAAAAATTGAAAATTCTATTTATGATGTGTATATCATCAATTAAAATTCACCGTTGATATATATCAAATATTGTTTTATCTTCACCGAAAAATTTTTTGTCGTCTCTTCAATTTAAGACTACAAATCTAAAATTATTTAGACGGACAAGTTACCAAAAAGTAATATTATTAAACTTGAGGGAATTATGAATTTCAATTTTACGGATGATCAGTTAATGATCAAAGAAACTGCAAGGGAATTTGCAGTCGGCGAAATAGCGCCATCTTCAGTGGAAAGAGATATTAATGCTCAATTTCCATCCGATATTGTTAAAAAATTAGGTGAGCTTGGTTTTTTAGGAATGATGGTCTCGCCGGAATACGGTGGCGCCGGATTGGATACTATCAGTTATGTCCTTGCAATGATCGAGATTTCTAAAGTTGATGCTAGTGTCGGTGTCATTATGTCCGTAAATAATTCTTTAGTCTGTCACGGGCTCGAGGAGTACGGCTCTGATTATATTAAAGAAAAGTATTTAGTACCTATGGCTAAAGGTGAAAAACTTGGTGCATTTGCTTTATCAGAACCGGAAGCCGGTAGCGACGCAACTAAGCAAAAAACGACTGCTGATAAAGACGGCGAATTTTTTGTGCTTAACGGAATTAAAAATTGGATAACAAACGGACATTCCGCTGATTATTTTGTCGTAATGGCTACTACTGATAAAGAAAAGGGACACCATGGAATTTCAACTATTGTTGTTGAAAATGGAACCCCGGGCTTTGGACGCGGCAAGAAAGAAGATAAGCTCGGAATCAGAAGTTCAGATACATCTTCTCTTACTTTTGAAAGTTGTAAAGTGCCGGTAAAAAATTTGGTTTGGGAAGAGGGGAAAGGATTTAATTTTGCAATGAATATCTTAAACGGCGGCCGTATTGGGATTGCCTCTCAGGCTATCGGAATTGCCGAAGCTTCCTTTGATGCTGCCCTTAAATATGCGAAACAAAGAAAAGCATTTGGAACTCATATCTCAGATTTTCAAGCAATTCAATTTAAATTAGCGGATATGACTGTCAAAATTGAAGCCGCTAAGGCTCTAACATTTAGAGCGGCAGCTTTGAAAGATGCAGGAAAAAAATATTATAAGGAAGCAGCAATGGCAAAACTTTATTCTTCCAAAATCGCCGTTGAGTGTGCTCTTGATGCTGTTCAAATTCATGGCGGGTATGGTTACGTTCGTGAATATTTGGTGGAACGATATCTGCGTGACTCAAAGATTACGGAAATTTATGAAGGCACATCGGAAATTCAGAAGATGGTTATTGCCCGCGCTTTGCTCGATGAAAAATAGTTATGAAATTATTTCTTTGCATTTTTATATTTTCTTCTACAATAATTTTTGCACAAACAGATTGGCAAAAATGGGGTAAAGCTAATTACTCTTATGCAGTGAAAGATAATTTTCATAAAAGAGATTTAAGCTTTGATGCAAAGAACCCGGCAAGGTTTGTTTTGAAATCCTTATTAGATTCATACTGGTTTTTTATTTCGGATGTTGATGGCGATAATTGTGCGTTCTCGCCAACCTGTTCAAATTTTTTTCTTCAATCAGTAAGCAAAACAAACCTTGTCCAAGGAACCCTGATGTTTTTTGATCGTTTTACTCGTGATATGGATTTTATTGCCAAATTCGATTTTTATCCCCGCGTTCCGGACGGGCATTTCTACGATCCCATTTCTCTCTATACTTTAAATAAAAATGAGATAAAGTATATTCCACCTTCCGTTATTGTCAATAATGAATGAAGAAAACCATTTTCCTGATATTGTGTTATTGTTCTATACTCATTGCTCAATCTGTAGACCAACAAAATGAAGTTAACTTATTCTCTCCGCCCAACATAAAAAAATTTGCCGATTATCTTTTCTGCTCGCATGATTATTTAAGAGCTGCACTAGAATATCAAAGGTATCTCTCGACAAATCATAACGACACGGTTAGTTATAAAACAGCTATTGCTTATTCAAAAATCGGAAATTATTCTAAAGCGGCAAAATTGTTTGCATCAATTGACCATCAGTCACACCTATTTCCTGATGCACAATTAGAATATTATAAAGCATTGTTTCAAGACGAAGATTATTTTGGTTTAAGAAATGATTTCATCAATGTGGATTTGTCTAATCAATTCGTACTTTCTCCCCGGGATAAAAAATTATTTTATTTTTCATATTTATTTACAAATGACAAACTTCCCAGCGAAAATAAATTTTTATCCCATTTTGAAGGAACAGATTTTCAGCGTGTAAAAGATTTTTATAGTTGGAAGGAAGCTCCCCCCTATAAAAGTTCTCTTGTTGCAGGAATACTTTCGGCTATTATTCCCGGATTGGGAAAATTCTATGTTAATGAATATTCTGATGGCGTATTCGCCTTTTTAGCTGCAGCTGCATTGGGATATCTGTCTTATACGGACTTTAAGGCGGAGCACAATTTCCGCGGTTGGGTATTTGGTGGATTAGCTGCCGGATTTTATGCCGGAAATATTTATGGTTCAATTGCTGCGGCACAGATTTATAATGTAAAAATTCAATTTGATTTCGTGAATAGTTTAAAAGTTTTCCTCAATGCTAAAAACTATTTTATACCCGAAATAAATTTTTGCAGATGATACTAATATGAAATGGTGCGTAATATTTTTTATTTTAGTAATAATTTTCTCTGCTTCAAATATGTTTGCGCAGGATGCACTGAAAAAGCAGTTTGCTTTTGCGAAGAATTTGTACGCCAGTGAAAATTATTATGACGCTATTACTGAATTAAAAAGATTACTCTTCTTTGATACCTATTCCCAGTATACTTTTGAGATTTATGAACTTATGGGGAAATCATATAAAATGGGGGGTAAGTTTTCTGATGCCATTTTAACTTTTACCGATGCAGAGCTTAATGCAAAAACAATTCAACAGATTTATCAAGCCAAAATTGAAATTATTAGAGCAAACATTTTAAGGCGAACAACAGATCGAGCTTTACAATTGCTGGACGAACTCGCCAATGATAAAAAATTTACTTCCAAAGCGAATGAAATTAATTATTGGCGTGGATGGGCTTTGATGTTTGCAGACAAATGGGATGAAGCCGCCAAATCATTTGCCAAAATTGACTCTTGTAAACAACTTCAAAATTTAGCTGAGAAAGTTCATAAGGATAAATATTCAGAAGTCTTCTCAAATTTAATCTCTCATTTTATTCCGGGTGCAGGACAGATTTATACAGGTAATTATTTTAGCGGTTTTCTTTCTCTGGGATGGAATGTCCTTTGGGGGTATGTAACCATAAATTCTTTTGCGGCGAATAGAATTTTTGACGGACTTGTTGAACTAAATCTTCTGTGGTTGAGGTTCTATAACGGAAATATTCAAAATGCACAAAACTTTGCAAAAGAAAAGAATTTGATTATAACCAACAAAGCATTAAACTATCTTCAATTTGATTTCTATGGACAAAAACCTTAATAGTTGTGTTATAGTCTAAATAATGAAATTAAGTAAAGTAAAAATCATGAAGGCTCAGGGAAAGCACATTTTTAACCTCTTATAGAACAAATATTTATAGTTTTTAATTGGATATTGAATCAAAATCGGCTTAAATTAAATTTAGAAAAAAAAGCTTATGTTATTTTTTTAAATAATTGCTGTCAAAGAAGAAATCAACCATCAGTAAGGAGGTTTAATGAAAAAAGGAATGATTATAGGATTGTCAATTCTGGGGGGGATATTTTTCATTATCGCAATGTTTGTAATTTGGGGTATTAGTTCTTACAATAATTTGGTTACTTTAAGTGAAAGCGTTAACCAAAGTTGGAGCCAGGTTGAGAATCAATATCAAAGAAGAGCAGACCTTATTCCAAATTTGGTTAGTACTGTAAAAGGTTATGCTAATTTTGAACGCGGAGTTCTAACTGATGTTACAAATGCCCGGGCTAGCGTTGGGCAATTAAAGGTCACAAAAGATGTCTTGGATGATCCTCAAGCTTTTCAAAAGTTTCAAGCTGTTCAAGGACAATTGAGCGGTGCGCTTTCTAGGCTTTTGGTAACAGTTGAAAATTATCCTGATCTTAAAGCAAATGAAAATTTCCTTGAGCTTCAAGCCCAGTTGGAAGGAACGGAAAATAGAATTGCTGTAGAGCGCAGAAGATTTAATGAGACCGTTCAAGGATACAACACAGATATTAGAAGATTTCCTACTTCTATGCTTGCCGGAGTTTTTGGATTTAGAAACAAACAATATTTCAAAGCAATTGCCGGCTCAGAAACACCTCCAAAAGTTGAGTTTTAATATTAATGAAAAAGTTATTTTTATTCCTGCTTTTTGTCTCTATTGGTTTTTCACAGACCCAGACCCAATATCCGGTTTTAAAATATTATGCTAACGATTTTACAAACACCTTAAATCCTCAACAGCTTGATTATTTGAATTCCGAGCTCCGCACTTTTGATGACTCTACAAGCAATCAGTTGGTGGTTTTGATGATACCAACTCTTGGCGATAATTCAATTGAAGATTATGCAAACGAAACTGCAACTCAAAATAAAATTGGAACAAAGAAAAATGATAACGGTATTCTTCTTCTGATTTCAAAAGATGATCACCGGGCAAGGATCGAAGTTGGATATGGGCTTGAAGGCGCCATGCCGGATGCTTTGACCAGTTCAATTATTAGAAATGTAATGATTCCATATTTTAAGCAAAATGATTATTTCGATGGTATCCAAAAAGGGATCGAAGCAATAGTTTTAGCGACTAAAGGTGAGTATAAAGCTGAGCCAAAATCAAATCATAATAATGGTACACATGCCATTTTCACAATTATTATGCTGGTGTTCTTTATTGTTACCTTTTTTATTAGAGGAGGTGGAGGGAAAGGCGGCGGCTTTTTATTCTGGGGAGGACTACTTGGTGGTGGATTAGGAGGATTTGGTGGTGGAAGCGGCGGCGGCGGCTTTGGAGGAGGTGGAGGATTTAGCGGCGGCGGCGGCGGCTTCGGTGGTGGTGGCGCTAGTGGCAGTTGGTAAAGTTTTCGATTTAGACTATGATCACAAATATTTCGTAGCTTTTATCTTAAAGCAAAGTCCTATATATAAAATCGGTAAATTTTCATATTGATGTTTTATTAAGCTTTTTATAAACTTGTACATCAATTTAATATTCTTTTAACAAATAATTAAAAATACTTTATTCCACTTCGTGGGATGTATAACTGAGAACGGAGAATTAAATTATGGCAATAATGATAACGGAAGAATGTATCAATTGCGGCGCATGTGAACCTGAATGTCCGAATACTGCAATTTATGAAGGTGGAGTTAATTGGGAATTGGCAGGAAAGAATTTCGGGGCTGATGATGTGGCGCCTTCCGGCGCTACTAGTTTCTATTCCGGTGATTTCTTCTATATTGTACCCGATAAATGTACAGAATGTAAAGGCTTCCACGATGAGCCTCAATGCGCGGCTGTTTGTCCCGTTGATTGCTGCATTCCTGATCCAAAACATGTCGAAGATGAAGCTACTCTTCTAGCACGCAAAGAATATCTCGACGGAATTGGAAGATAAAATCAGCCATTTCTAAAATATCGATTTTTACAAAATTTGATCCTCAAATTAGGGCATCATTTGATGCCTTTTTCTCTTCATTTCACATATTTCAAATATCTTTTTTATAGACCATAATAGAGAAATCAATTGCTATTTGTTCTCAAATATGACAATGATTTTTTTGTTTGTACTTATATTACCTTATTTAACTTTCATTTTTTAAATAATTATCTATCAAATACATCTAATTTGTTGGCACAGTATTAGTTGAAAAGAATAGAAAATATAATGAAATCAAAAATTTTATAATTTAACAACCTATTAAGAGTCAAGGAGAATTAAAAATGGCGATAATGATAACACAAGAATGTATCAATTGTGGTGCTTGCGAACCGGAATGCCCGAATAATGCAATCTATGAAGGCGGAAATAGCTGGGAATTGGCTGGAAAAACTTATGGCGAAGGCGAAGCAGCTCCATCCGGAGCTAATGGCTTTTACTCAAATGATTATTTTTATGTTGTTCCGGATAAATGTACAGAATGCGAAGGTTTCCACGATACACCTCAATGCCAGGACGTTTGCCCTGTTGACTGCTGTGTCATTGATCCTAACCACACTGAAGATAAAGCAGTTTTAACTTCTAAAAAAGAATATCTTGATTCAATTGGAAGATAATTAGTAATTCAATTAGGGAAGGTAGAGGACACTTCGGTGTCCTCTTTTATTTTAAATTCTTTCTAACCCATTCAATAAAGTTACCGACGAATCAAAAATATCTCCTCCAAATCTTCTGGATGCGCCTCAATAGGCATTCTAATAGTCTAATCTTGTGCAAATATCACTATAAACCTCAATTATTCCCATAATCAAACTATAGAAATTTTTCTATTAGAGCTTTATCGTTTTATTTCGTACAGTAATAGCTCTTATACTTTTTCAATCCTTTATTTCGTTATCAAAGTTGTTTAATTTGCGTAAGATAAAATATTGAACAGATAATCCTTAATAAACCTGAAATATCAAAATTAATCTGCTCATCACCTCAACAAAAAATTTAGATAACAAATTTTGGTCGCCTATGAAGATCGGAAAGTATGAACTTAAGATAATCATTTCGGGTTATTTTTGGCTCGACGGTGGTGCCATGTTTGGTATTATCCCTAAACCTCTTTGGGAAAAAACAAACCCACCTGATTCCGCAAATAGGATTAAACTTTCCACAAGAAATTTGTTGCTCTTAAATGGCGACCGGAAAATTTTGATCGATTCGGGAATGGGAAATAAGTGGGATGCTAAATCAAAAAGCATTTATTCTATAAATCAGAATGAATTTTCTTTAGACAACGAATTGGTTAAAGCTGGAATATCTGCCAGCGAAATAACGGATGTTATAATCACGCATCTTCATTTTGATCATACCGGCGGATCTATAAAATTGGAAAATGAAAAGTTTATACCGGCTTTCCCTAATGCTAAATATCACGTACAGAGAAAGAACTTTGAGTGGGCAGTTAATCCCTCGGAAAGAGACCGGGGAAGTTATATAAAAGAAAATTTTATTCCATTATACGAAGCTGGTGTGCTTAATCTTATAGACAATAATATCAAATTTGATGACGAGATTGAGTTTTTAGTTGTAAACGGTCATACCTTTTCTCAGCAGCTTGTAAAAATATCTGACTCCTCTTCTACAATTTTATATTGTGGTGATTTGATACCAACTTCTTCACATATTCCGATTCCTTATGTAATGGGCTACGACCTTCAGCCTCTTGTGGCTGTACAGGAAAAGAAAAATATTTTATCTCAAGTCAATGAAGAACAATGGAAATTGTTTTTTGAACATGATCCCGAGTTTGCTTTAGCCACAATTAAAAGAACTGATAAAGGATTTCAAGTCGATGAAAAATTCAGAGAATTGTGAGCAAGTTGATTTGGATGGCTTTGAAAGAGTATGCTCCATAAAAAACTTGTCTGAACAAAACGGAAAAAGATTTATAGTTAGCGATGTCGAGATTGCTGTCTTTTTAGTTAATGGAAAAGTTTATGCCCTTAGTAATATTTGTCCGCATCAACACACGGCGCTAATTTATGACGGTTTTATTGAAGACGGATATGTCATTTGCCCTGCTCACGGATGGATGTTTAACCTTGAAACAGGTAAAATGCCCTCAAACAGAAATGGTCTTGACAGTTATCCTGCTTTAATCTGCAACGAAGAAGTCTATGTGAAGGTTGAAAAAAAAGAGCCAAAATGGTAACAAGAACTATGTTTGCTAAATGAAAATTACAAATGATATAATTGTTCAGAAAGCAAAATCAAATGGATTTGATTTGGTTGGTTTTGCAAAAGCAGATGAACTGAAGGAAGAAATTAATCATCTTGAAGAATGGCTTGTAAAAGGTTATCAGGCAGAGATGTCTTACATGGGAAACAATGTTGATAAAAGAAAAGATGCCTCAAAAATTTTACATAATGCAAAAAGCGTGATTTCACTCGGATTAAATTATTACCACGATTTAAAATTTTCCGGTAAACCTGGGACAGGCAAAGTTTCAAGATATGCGTGGGGAAAAGATTATCATCTTATTATATGGGAAAAACTTTCCCGGTTAGAAAGTGAATTAAAAGAAATAGATCATAACTTTGAATCAAAATCTTATGTCGATACTGGTCCAGTTATGGATAAAGTTTGGGCAGTAAAATCCGGTTTAGGTTGGATGGGCAAGCATACAAACTTAATTAACAAAGAATTTGGAAGCTGGTTCTTTATTGCAACAATTATTGCAAACTTTGAATTTGACTACCCCATTCCTATCCAGGATTTTTGCGGTACCTGCACTGCATGTATAGACGCATGTCCAACCGACGCAATCGTAAATCCCTATATCTTAGATTCAAATAAGTGTATCTCCTTTTTGACAATTGAAAACAAGAATCAAATATCAAAGGAGTTTAAGGGAAAGTTCGATAACTGGATTTTTGGCTGCGATATTTGCCAGGATGTTTGTCCATGGAATATGAAATTTTCACAAGAAACCTTATCCGAAGATTTTAATCATTCTGAAAATATGGAACTCAATTTGAACGAGGTTCTGGGGATGAACGAAGATGGATTCAAATCAAAGTTTTTTAATAGTCCGGTAAAAAGGACAAAGCTCTCAGGACTTAAAAGAAATGCAAAATTTCTATTATAATAATTATTGCTTTGGTTCTTCCTATTTGAGAATTTGAAACCTTCAACGATAAAATGAATCTAATTATAAATACAGATAAATCAATATTTTATTAAACAAGATTTTTTGAAACAACAGCAAACGGAGAAAATATGGCAGATAATCATTTTAAAGTTATAATCATCGGCTCAGGACCAGCAGGATTTACAGCAGCATTATATACCGCAAGGGCAAACCTAAGTCCTCTAATGTTTGAAGGAATGCAACCGGGCGGACAGCTTACGATTACAACCGAAGTAGAAAATTATCCCGGCTTTGAACATGGCATTCAAGGACCGGAACTAATGGATATTATGCGCAAACAAGCTCAAAGATTTGGCGCTAAATCTGTCTATCAAGAAATCACTGATGTTGATTTTTCTAAACGCCCATTTGTTCTGAAATCTTATGACGAAGTTTATACTGCTGATTCTGTAATTGTTTCTACAGGCGCTTCAGCAAGACTTCTGGGCTTGGAAAGCGAAAATAAATTTATGGGCTATGGCGTTTCCGCTTGTGCTACGTGCGATGGATTTTTCTTTAAGGGTCTAAAGATACTTGTAGTTGGCGGAGGAGACACAGCAATGGAAGAAGCAAATTATTTAACAAAGTTTGCCTCGGAAGTTACAATTGTACATCGACGTGACGAATTTCGTGCATCAAAAATTATGCTCGATAGAGCTAAAAGAAATCCCAAGATAAAATTTCTAATGAATAAAGTAATCAAAGAAGTCGTTGGAAAAGATGAGAACGGCAGAAAGTCAATGACCGGAGTAATTCTCCGTGACACAAAAGATAATTCAATTTCCCAGATTGATGCTGATGGTTTGTTCATGGCAATTGGACATAAGCCAAATACTGATTTATTTAAGGGAATATTGGATATGGACGAAACCGGTTACTTAAAAGTAAAACCCGGTTCAACTTATACAAATATTGAAGGTGTTTTTGCTGCAGGAGATGTTGCCGATAAAACTTATCGTCAAGCTATTTCCGCTGCTGGCACTGGCTGCATGGCTGCAATTGATGCTGAACGCTGGTTAGAATCGCAAGAGTAAAATTACGAAAAATTAAAGCCGGCTTGTTGCCGGCTTTTTTTACTTAGCAAGGTCTTTTGATTCAAATTTTTTAGATAGAAGATTAGCAACCACAAAACCGATACCCGTTATTGTGAATAAAGAAAAAGGCACATAATAGTCACGTCCTAAAAAGTCCTCCAACATTAATCCGAGACCCAATCCTATTCCGAAAAAAACACATATGATTCCTACTTTCAACATTCTATTTGGAT
>JAJYCM010000082.1 GCA_021778375.1 Bacteroidota bacterium | reverse complement strand
CCGGAAAAAGATTTACCTATGCTTGAAAGAGCAGAAGTTCAAGCTGCAGCATTTGGTTTGAAAATAGAAGCCCCTCCAAAACCGGACGGGTTTATTCCGATGGCTGAGAAATTATTTATTGGCAGTTCTGAAGTGCAATTTTTATTTACACCGGGGCATACCCCCGGAGAAATTTGTCTATATTTTGCAAAGGAAAAATTTTGTTTAACAGGTGATGTTCTTTTTAAAGATAGCATTGGCAGGACTGATTTATGGGGCGCCGATTATGATACATTAATCAATTCAATCTACTCTCAATTATTAACTCTTCCTGATGATACACTGATTTATCCTGGTCACGGAGATAGCAGCAAAATAGGTATCGAGAAAATGCAGAACCCATTCTTGTTGATATAAAGGCGCTGTTTAGATATATTCACTTAGAAAAATTTTCAAAAAAAAATACTTCTTCATTATGCGGTATTGTTAATGAGCAAAAAGGCTTATCATAAAAATTCGCGGATTTTGTTAACCGGATTATTTTTCATTTGGTTAATATTATTTGAGTTTGTTATTCCCGGTAACGGTTTTTTGCCAAAGCCCTCAATAGTTTTCCTTTCTTTTGGTTCACTTATAAAAGATTATCATCTCTGGAGGAACTTCGGTGTTACGGTATCCGAGATTTATTTAGCCCTTATAATTTCATACTTCGTAGATTGGATTTTGTGTAAATATATCACAAGGAATAACTGGTTTTTCAGCGCTTTGGATGCTTTCTATAAACTCTTCAAATTCCTGCCTGTAGTTATTTTGGGAATGTTTTTGATTTTATGGTTTCCGAATTCAAACTTTAACGGAGTTATCTTTTCGCTGCTAATTTTTATAATCCCAATGGCAGTGAAGGTAAAGGAAGAATCATATAAGGTCAAACCAGAATATATCGATGCGGCAACTTCTCTTGGTGCCGGCAAGAATGAATTATCCAAGAAAGTCATTTGGAAGGCCGTGCAGCCTTCGCTGTTAAATTATATTTTTGAGCTTCACTATTTAGCCTGGCTTCTTTTAATTGTTTTTGAATTTATGAAAGGCGGATATGGATTAGGCTCAATTTACCGGGATGCTCTACGCTATAAAGATTTATCTGCATTATTCTCGATCTCTATTATAACTGGAATTACAATCTTTGCCGGTTTTTATTTACTTAAATATTTTAAGAATAAATTTATTCACTGGAGTAATTTTTGAGCGGTATGAATTCGCTTTTAGAAATAAAGAATCTTTCAAAACTTTTTCACGGCCCTGCCGGTTCAAGGATTCATGTATTAGATGGAATTAATTTTGTAATCGACTCCGCCGGAAATGACGGCAGATTAACTTCAGTATTATCTCCAGCCGGAGCAGGTAAGACAACCCTTCTAAAGATTATATCTGCCCTCGAAAAACCGTCTGGTGGAGAAGTTATTCTTAAAGAGAAAGAATATTTACAACCGGATGGAAGAATAACTTATATCCCCGAAAACGCATCTTCATTCCCCTGGATGAGTGTGGACCAAAATATTGAATTTGCTCTTAAATTAAAAAACATCAATCAAGAAGAGGTTAAGAAAAGGAAAGATGAAGTAATTTCATTAGTTGGCTTAGGTGGATATGGGAATCATTATCCTCATGAAAAAAGCTCCGGGTTTAGATTCAGAATATCGCTTGCCCGTACACTTGCAATTCAGCCGGAAGTAATTTTGTTGGACGATTGTTTCAAAAATCTTCACAGTGAAACTAAGAAAGAGCTGCATGATTTAATTAAATCTATTATCCAACAATTAAACGTATTCTTTATTCTTGCAACATCAAATATTTCTGAAGCGGTAGACCTTTCAGGCAATATTTTGTTGTTGAAAAAAAGTCCCGGTAAAATATTTCGCCAAATTAATGTGATTGAATTTAATAAAAACCATCAAGACGAGGATAAAAATGTTTCTCTTAAATCGGAGATTGAAAAGTCTTTTGAACATGTCGACGGAAGATAGAAGTCAGAAGTCAGAAGACGGAAGTAAGATTCTTTTATTTTATAAATGGATCTGTTCTAAAAAGGTGTATTGACAAAAAAATAAATTGTACATTTTATAGCGACTCATAAATAATAGATTGAAAAGAAATCAAAAGGAAGAATTATCAAAAGTCCTAAAACTACTGACTCCTGGCTACTAACTTCTGACTCCTGCTATGATAATGGATGCGTAAAGTAACTTAATAAATAATTCAATCGAAGCTATTCAATGAAAAACAAAGTTGAAGAATTATTAAAGAAAAAAGAAAAGGCGAAGCTTGGTGGGGGGCAGGAGAAAATCGACAACCTTCACGCAAAGGGAAAACTTACCGCACGCGAAAGGATTGAATTCCTTGTTGACGAAAAAAGTTTTGAAGAAATCGATATGTTTGTTAAGCACCGGGCTACTGATTTTGGCTTAAGTAAACAGCATTTCCCGGGGGATGGGGTTGTTACAGGCTTTGCTAAAATTGACGGGAGACCCATCGCTTTGTTTAGCCAGGACTTTACGGTTTTCGGCGGCTCGCTATCTGAAACTCACGCTGAAAAGATTGTTAAAATAATGGATATGGCGATGAAGCTTGGAATACCGGTTATTGGCTTAAATGATTCCGGCGGAGCTCGAATTCAAGAAGGTGTGGTTAGTTTAGGAGGTTATGCTGATATTTTTCTTCGCAATACTTTAGCATCCGGTGTAGTACCGCAAATTTCTGTAGTGATGGGTCCGTGCGCCGGGGGAGCAGTTTACTCGCCTGCAATTACCGATTTTATTTTCATGGTAAAAAATTCAAGTTATATGTTCGTAACAGGGCCCAATGTAGTGAAGACCGTTACGCACGAAGTAGTAAGCTTTGAAGATTTAGGAGGTGCGGAAACTCATGCATCTAAAAGCGGCGTTGCCCATTTTATTTATGACAATGAAGTTGAAACTTTATTAAATGTCAGACGATTGCTCGGGTACTTACCTTTAAACTTTAAGGACAAGCCTGAGGATAAGAAATTTGATTTTGAAAATCTCAAACCGGAATTAAAGTTTGACGAAATCATACCCGATAGCCCGAATAAACCTTACGACATGAAACAAATTATCAATTTGCTTGTTGACAATGATGATTTTTTTGAAGTCCATGCAAATTACGCAGAGAATATAATTACAGGCTTTGCCAGAATTGGTGGAATATCGCTTGGAATCATTGCAAATCAGCCTGAGGTTCTTGCAGGGGTACTTGATATAAATGCCTCGGTAAAAGGAGCTCGCTTTGTACGGTTTTGCGATGCTTTTAACATACCAATTTTAGTTTTAGAAGACGTTCCCGGCTTTCTACCGGGGACAGAACAAGAGTGGAATGGCATAATCCGTCACGGAGCTAAATTACTTTATGCCTTTGCCGAAGCTACGGTTCCAAAAGTTACGGTTATTACACGCAAAGCATACGGAGGCGCTTATGATGTAATGAATTCGAAGCATATCCGGGGCGATTTCAATTTTGCATGGATTTCAGCAGAAATAGCAGTAATGGGACCTAAAGGCGCGGTAGAAATTATCTTCAAAAAAGAAATTGCTAATTCGGAAAATCCTGAAGAAGAATTAGAGAAGAAACTTTCCGAATATATTGCCAAATTTGCCAATCCTTATATTGCCGCCGAACGGGGCTTTATAGACGATGTTATAGAACCAAAGGAAACTAAGATAAAACTTATTCAAGCGTTTAGATTATTAAAAACGAAAGTCGATACAATTCCCCGGAAGAAGCATGGGAACATCCCGCTTTAAGTTGGATTTTTCATTTTTTTTGGCTTATAGAAATACTAATAACGCACCTAACAAAGGATTTCCATTTTGAGTAATGGAATGTTGTGATAATGGAAAAAATTAGTCCATTTCATCACTCCATTTTTCCGAAGGTTGAGTAACATTAGGGCACTTATAGAAACTGACAATTAAACTTGATTTGTTTTGATTGCGGGGCAGCAAAGTATATTAAGCCAGGTTATTATAATATTTTTAATGAATGATTGATAATCTGTAAATACTTTTTTAAGTTCGTTTGTACTAATAATTAAGAAATCAGGAGTTATTATTTCTCAGTTAGTTTTACATAGAAAAACATTCCCGAAGGGGATAAATACATTTCCCTCTCGCCCATTATCTTCTGTAAAAGAGAAGATTGAAAATGCATTACCAAAAGTTAAATTATTAGAGCAAGTAAGCATTACACTCCGTACAAACCATTATAGCCGCAAGACCGAGGAAGCGTATGTATCGTGGATAAAGCGGTTTATACTTTTCAATAATAAGAAGCATCCGTCAGAAATGGGAAAAGAAGAGATACAAAATTTTGTGAATAATCTTGCAATTGAGAAACATGTGGCTTCTTCCACACAAAACCAAGCATTACAAGCAGTACTCTATCTTTATAAAAAAGTTATCAAGAAAGACGTGGGGTGGTTGGATGAAATCAAACACGTAAAAAGAATAAACCACTTGCCGGTAGTATTGACAAGAGATGAAACAGCACAATTAATAAGACAGTTTGAAGGAACCATAAAACTCTTTATTAGCCTGCTTTATGGGACGGGAATGAGATTATCAGAAGGGTTAAGACTGCGCGTAAAAGATATTGATTTTGAAGCAAAGCAGATTACCATAAGAGACGGCAAGGGAGAAAAAGACAGAATAACAATATTTCCCGATAAATTGATTTTGCTTATGAAAGATCACGTTCAAAAAGTAAAAAACTTGCACAACATTGATTTGAAATCGGGTTTTGGAGAGACAATTCTGCCGTATGCTTTGAAAAGGAAATATCCCAATGCCGGGAAAGAATTCGGTTGGCAGTATGTGTTCCCTGCAAAATCATTTACCTACGACAAAATAAACAAGTTTAAGTTTCGATATCATATCCACGAGAGTGTAATCCAAAAAGAATTTAAAAGCGCATTGAAGAGGACAGAAATATTAAAACAGGCAAGTGTGCATACCTTAAGACATAGTTTTGCGACGCATTTACTAGAGACCGGTGTTGATATTAGAACAATCCAGGAGCTTTTAGGGCATCAATCCCTAAAGACAACAATGGTCTACACACATATAATGAATAAGTTCAGCGGGGTAAAAAGTCCCCTTGATAACATACTTTAATATACAGGGAGTTAGGCTTCTATCATCAGAATAATTAAAGAGGTATGAATATGAAGACAAAATTATTTTTTCTATTTGTCGTTGGATATTTGCTTTTTATTTATGGATGTGGTTCAAAATATCGCGAAGGTATATATGGAAACAATGTCCGTCCAAAAGATTATTTGGAGCTTAAATCAGATGGCTCATATTATCTAAAAGAACAAGGGAATGGTTATGCTGGCACTTATAAAATAGAAGATGGCGCAATTACCCTTGTATTAGGAAACGGAAGTGCTTCACGTGCTAGGATAAATAATAATGTCATTACTGATGAACACGGTGAAAGATGGACTCTATGGACAGAAGGTAATACTGGGCTAGCTTATGAGGAAGCTCACAAATCATTGCAAGATAAAATAAATGATTTAGATGACTTAGTAAAACATGGGAAAATGACAATGCAAGAAGCTGAAAAAAAAGTTGAAGAATTGAAAAGAAAGGAACAAAAAAATAAATGAAATTTTCCTAGACTAAGATTAATTGTTATGTGAGAAACTTAATTATATTTTTCATCAATAATCATTCTTGAATAATCTATAAATATTTATAAGGAGTTATTTATGGGTGATATTTATATAAAAGACGAAAATGGGGAAAAAGTTGCTTATGAAAAAGGATTCTTAACCGACCGAAAGATAGGAACAATGCATGAAAAGTGGGATGGAAGTTATGAAACAAGAAATATTTGGGGGGATAATGTAACCCTTGATGGTCGTGAAAAACTAGCCGGGGGTAGAAATGGTACTTACAATGATAATGAGGGTGAATTCCGTAAAGGGACGATAGATAAGTTCCCAAAATTTCGTCCAAACAGAAAGGAATCTGAAGATTTTAAAGAAGATAATAGAAATAAATTTAGTTCAGACATTTCTTCATTTACTAGTGATAATAATTATAATACAAGTTTTTCAAAAGAACAGTTTCATTCATCAAAATCAACAGATGGGAAGTATTTGGCAATTGTATTTATCATTGTTTATTTCTTAGGTGTATTTCTTTATGCATCATTAGTAGGTAAAGCAGATTCAATAACTTTGATGACTATTCTACTTTTTGGAGTTGCCGTTATTTTAGTAATGATATTCTCTCATGGACATATTAATAATAATAAATCTTAAAGTGTTATTATTTATGATTTTATTTTGCAGAATGAGAATTATAAATATTTCTAAAAATAATTGAGTTAAATTAAAGCCTAACCCGCCGCTCAACACCGACCGCCTCTTCGTTGCGGGCGTAATGAGTATTAATAGATTGGTAAACAAAACAAGTTTTTTGTTCAAAGTGTTAGTGCTAAATAAGTTTTTAATAATTATTGGTGCAGTCGTTTTAACTTAGCCTTCTGTTCGGGGCGGCGGGTTAGCGGCAACGCCGTTAGTCCTCTATAGAGATTTGTGGTTTTCAAAATATTTTAGGATATTTTTGTTATTCTCAATAAGAAGTTTTAATGATGGATAGAAACATTAAAAAACAAATAAAAGTTTTCTTCAGAAGTAAACCCGTTTTGCGCGCATATTTATTTGGCTCAGAAGCAAGAAACGAGTCTGAAATAAATAGTGACATTGATATTTTAGTTGAATTAGATTATTCGAAACCTATTGGTTTAGAGTTTGTTAAGATGCAACTCGAGCTTGAAGAATTACTAAATAAGAAAGTAGACTTACTTTCAAGCAAAGGAGTTTCTAAATATATCCAGCCATTTATAAACCAAGATAAAATATTAATTTATGAAAAATGAACTTGGGGATAGAGCAAGGCTTCAACATATCGCTGAAGCTATTAAGGAAATTGAGAATTATATTTCAAATAGCTCTTATGAAGATTTTCAATCCAATTCAATGATGCAGTATGCTACAGTAAAACAATTAGAAATAATTGGCGAAGCATCAAATCAACTTACCGAACATTTTAAGAAATTATATAAAGAAGTTGAGTGGCGGGAAATAGTTGGCTTGAGGAATATATTAATTCACGAATACTTTGGGATAGATACAAAAATAGTTTGGGATATTTTACAAATAGATTTACCAAAATTTAAAGTTCAAGTAGAAGAAATTCTCAAACAAATATAAAACAAGGGCTATCCAGTTGCACAAGGGCGACAGCGTTTTCGCCTTCGGCATTTTTGAAATTTTAGTGTAGTCGTTCCGTTTTAAGTTTCTTGTTCAAGGTAGTTGTGCTATGAAAGTTTTTTGTAATTATAAAAATTATTAACAAGTGCGGCTTTGTTTCTCTGGGCATATTACCGTTATCGACAATATTTGATATGCATAAATATAAACGATATATTTGTCGTAAAACAATTGTGGATATGACGACAGTAAAAATATCATCCCAGTATCAAGTCGTAATACTAAAGAAATACGTAATAAATTAAAGTTTAGACCTGGTCAAAAGATGCAAATTCTACAATTTGGCGAAAGGATAGAATTTATTCTTCTCAAAAATATTAGAGAAGCGCGTGGCTTTCTTAAGGGTATTGATACTAATATTGCTAGAGAGAAGGATAGGCTATGAATTTGGTTGATTCTTCTGGGTGGTTAAGCGAGAATACTCAAGGTCTGGGGTACGCCTTAGCCACAACGTATAGACTAAATTTTTCATTGATTTCGACTTATTGTAAAACTAATAATTATCTTACTTTATGTAATTTTTTACTTGATAAATATAAAAAGAGGGGTTATATTGGAATATAAATTTTAAAAATAGGAGTATTCATGAAACAAAAATTTCTAGCGTTTCTTGCTATCTCTTTATTTTCAATGCTCTTTTTCTCATGCACTGCGAATAAAGAAATAGCAAAAGATGAAAAGTCAAAAACTGAAAATAATAGTCTTCAAAAAGTTGGAATAGTGTCCGAAATGTTAGAGCAAGCGCGCCAATACTACGTGGTTGCTTTGGCAAAAGAGGAAAAAAACAGTACAAAAGAGACTGTTGCAAACTATGAGTCGGCTCTAAGAATCATAAATAACCTCAGTTATTATCCTGGAATTGAACAAAATGAAGCTTATCTTGAACTTCAAAACTCAATAATTGATGACTATAAAAAATATGTAGATAGCCTACCGGAACTTCCTAGCAATGTATCCTTCGCTGCTTTGGAAGAATGGATGGGAAAATCTTTACCCGAAATAAAGGGTACCCCCGTTGCAAAATCCGGAGAGACAAAAAAAGTTGAAGTAAAATCAGATTTCCCATTAGTCATGAATTCTTATGTTGAACAATGGGTAGACTATTTTACCGGACGTGGTAGAGACCACATGCAGCTATGGCTTGAAAGATCAGGCAGATATTTCCCGATGATGAAAGAAATTTTCCAAAAGGAAGGTCTTCCAAAGGAATTAATTTATTTAAGTATGGTTGAAAGCGGTCTTAACCCGACGGCACGTTCCTGGGCAAATGCTGTTGGACTATGGCAGTTCATTAAATCTACCGGTCATTTATACGGGCTTCAATCGGACTTCTATTATGACGAAAGAAGAGACCCTCAAAAAGAAACAATAGCTGCGGCAAGACATTTAAAAGATTTATATAATGATCTTGGTGACTGGTATTTAGTTTTAGCAGCATATAATGCAGGTGAAGGTAGAATAACCAGAGCAGTTAGCCGGGCTGGCGCAAATGATTTTTGGACGGCAAGAGAGTATCTTCCGAAAGAAACAAGAAGCTATGTCCCCCAATTTATTGCTGTAAGCCTAATTGCAATGAATCCTGCTAAATACGGATTCACGAATATTTCGCTTGATAAACCTTTTGATTGCACTACTTATAATGTAAAGGGAGCTATTGATCTAAATTATCTTGCAAAATCTGCTGGTGTGGACGTGGAAACACTGCAGGAAATGAATCCTGAACTAACTCAGATGGCAACACCGGCGAATTTCCCGGGTGGTTATCCGTTAAACATTCCAAAACTTTCTGCCGAATCTTTCGCTTCAAATATGACTAACATTCCTGAAAGCGCAAAGAGAAATTATCTTGTACATGTTGTTGGAAGAGGTGAAACTTTAGCAAGAATAGCAGCTCGTTACGGAGTTTCTAAATTTGAACTTGCGGATGCTAATAATATTTCTGTAAGAACGAGATTATATCGCGGTGTAAAACTAAGAATTCCTATTACAAGTCTTTCAAATTCTGACGTTGCATATAATACAAACACGCAAAACGCAGAAGACAATTCTTCTAATAGTGCAACTGAGGTTGCTGTAAATAATAGGGGCAGCGATAATTCAGTGGAAGCTGCGCAAGATAATTCAAGCGATGAATATGTCTCTCCATATATTGCTTTGAATAAGAGCGAAAAAATTGATTCATCTTCTGAAAATGTTGCCTCTAATATGGTTGCGCAACCAGGGAAAGATGAAAATACTAATGACAACACAAGCGAAACTGAAGTAGCTAAAAATGCACCGGTAACGACAGAGGGATTATCTCCCGTGAATTATAAGGTAAAGAAAAACGATAATCTTCTTGGTATTGCCGATCTTTTCAATACAAGAGTGAGCGATATAAGAAACTGGAATAACATCTCTTATACAAGAAGTATTGTTGTTGGGCAAAATTTAGTAATCTATGTACCCACAGATAAAAAAGATTTTTATGCAAGTCTTGATAACCAAACATCACTAGAAAAATCTTCTCTGAAATCAGCGGTTGTTAAAGCTGATAAAGAATGGATTTACCACAAAGTTAGAAGAGGTGAAAGTCTAAATTCGATCGCAGTAAGGTTTGGTGTTGACGTTAATGCATTGCGTGATTGGAATAATATTCCCGGAAATAAGATTGTCGCCGGTAAGAAATTAAAAATTTACACAGACCACTCACTAAACTATGTTGCGGAAAGTGAAGAAGCTGCCTTTAACAAAACTTCAGTATTCCGTTACAAAGTAAAAAGAGGCGAAAGTTTAGGTGAACTTTCAGTCAAATTTGGAGTTCCTTCAGTTGCTATAAAAAGATGGAACCATATCGTTGGTAATAGACTGACTGCTGGCCAATTCGTTAAAATATATACAAATAACCACATCTCCTCTCTTGGTGATAACACGTA
>JAJYCM010000081.1 GCA_021778375.1 Bacteroidota bacterium | reverse complement strand
ATTGTACGATTTTTCACAGACCGGCATACCTACTGATAATGTTGACAAGGAACTTGTCGTTAAGCCTCTCAAATGGAACATAGATAATATTAAAAGGTTTATGATCTTTATCGGTCCAATTAGTTCAATCTTTGATTATGCAACATTTGCATTAATGTGGTTTTTCTTTGGTGCTAATCAATTTTTCACAGCCAGTGGAGCTCATAAGGAATTTTTAGAAAGATTATTTCAAACTGGTTGGTTTGTGGAGTCGTTATTAACTCAAACATTAATAGTGCATATTATTCGTACGAGGCGAATACCGTTTTTCGGCAGCAGGGCATCTCTGTCAATGACGCTTACTACATTAGGAATAATGCTTGTTGGAGCATGGCTGCCCTATTCTCCGTTTGCGAAAACATTTGGCTTTGTTCCTCTGCCTGCAATATTCTGGGCATGGATTTTCGGTTTCTTATTAAGCTATAGCGTTCTCACCCATATTGTTAAAATATGGTTCTTTAAAAAATACGGAGAAAATTAATTATGGATACAATGTTAGATGCATTGGAAGAAGGTCGTTTAATTGAACTACCGGATAACGACAAATTTGATTCGCTTCAGTTGTTAGCTCACATTATCGAAGCAATTCCCTCCGTTCCAAACGGCACAGATGTTGCCGGATTGGTTTTAACGAGAGAAAAAAACACAAATACTGCATTAGGTAAAAGCTTTGCTTGTCCACATGCCAGAGTACCATACGATGAAGATTTAATATGTTCGGTTGGATGGAGTCCTTCAGGCATAGATTATGGCGCTCCGGATAATATTCCTGTTCATATAGTAATTATGTACCTGGTGCCTGATAACCAGAGGAATCATTATTTAAAGGAAATTTCTATCCTTGCAAAAACTCTTCAGAATAAGAATAATTTGGATGCAATTCGAACAGCTCCTGATTTAAATACGGTGAGGAATTATCTGCTTGATTTAGTAAGTTCTTCCAAAGGATTAGTTGGCTCCGATGCAAGGGCAAGAATGATTCAATTAGAAGCCGCTGAAACTTCACAAGCACAAAAGATTCAACAGCTATCAAATATAATAATCGAACCTTTAACAATAGTTAGCGGACTTAACCAAAAACAAATTGTCCTGTCACAGAATAAAGAGCTTGTTGAATTACTTGACAATCTTCTTACAGGGCAGGTTGCCGGTAAAGTCAGTTCTTCGCAGTTAATGGAATCTATTATATCAAAAGGAGTTTTTGAATTTAATGGCTGGCGTATTATAAAGCGCAGCTCATCCGATTATCAATCCAACCGCTCTCTTTACGAATGTATCGCAGTGAAAGTAATTGTAAATAGCAATTTAAATTGAATTGTGAACTTTTGCGGGAGAAAGACTTCTGATTATGTCGTGAAATTGAATTCAAACTAAGTCATTATTTTGCTAAGTTTGTTTCATAAGAAATGAAAATTAAAGGTAGAAAATGTCTGATATAACAAAGAGTGAGATTCTAAGCACTTTAAAGAAAATAGAAGATTCAAACTTGAATAAAAATTTTTTGATACTCAATGCAATCAAGAATTTTGAAGTCAAAGGAAATGAACTAAAATTAGAGATGACGCTTCCTCTTCCGGGCAATTCTGTAGAAATTATAAAAGATAAATTTATGAAATCCATCAAAGAAGAATACCCATCAGTGAAAAAAATAGACCTTAAGCTTGATGCAAAAGTAATTGCTCATCAAGATAAGAAAAAAGATTCTTTGCTTCCTTTTGTTAAGAATACAATTGCTGTTGCCAGTGGAAAAGGAGGAGTGGGGAAGAGCACTATCGCTGTAAACTTAGCTGTTGCCTTAGCTAAAGACGGTGCGTCTGTGGGATTGATTGATGCCGACATTTATGGTCCAAGCATTCCGATGATGCTAGGCCTGAAAGACAAACCTAAGGTATATCAGAATCAACAATCCATGAAAATTATTCCGTCGACTAATTATGGAATAAAAGTAATATCAATTGGCTTATTGATTGAAGATAATGCCCCAGTTATTTGGCGTGGGCCAATGGCAAGTGGTGCAGTAAAACAATTTATGACCGATGTGGATTGGGGTGAGCTTGATTACTTAATTTTTGATATGCCTCCGGGAACCGGCGATATTCAATTGACCTTGGTTCAAACAATTCCTTTAACTGGTGCGATCATTGTTACCACTCCACAGGAAGTCTCATTGATTGATGCCCGCAAAGCATTAAAAATGTTTACTAGGGTTAACGTGCCTATCCTTGGTGTTATTGAAAATATGAGCTATTTTATTGCTCCTGATACAGGTACAAAATATGATATATTCGGTACAGGTGGAGGATCTCAAATGGCAGTCGAATTGGAGTCACCGTTTCTTGGAGGACTTCCAATTCAATCACAAATTAGAGTAGGTGGCGATAAAGGAATCCCTATTGTCTTTGATACTCCGGATTCTGAACAAGCAAAAATTATCACGGAGATCGCAAGAAACTTAGCCGCTCAAATCAATATTAGAAATCTTTCAGGCGAAGCTTCTTCAAAGATGGAAATAATTTTAGGCGACGAAGAATAATTTTCTTATTTGAATATGAAAACTAAAATGCGAGAAGATATTTTAAAAGCCTTAGACTCGATAAGACCTTTTTTGCAAGCAGATAATGGCGATATTGAATTAATTGAAATTACCGAAGATCTGATAGTGAAAGTTAAATTTACCGGCGCATGCGATATTTGCCCAATGTCTCAAATGACTTTAAGAGCCGGGGTAGAAAAATCTTTGTTAAAATATGTCCCGGGAATACGAAGAGTAGAAGCTGTTACCTAAAATATAAACATCAAGACCAATCAATGACTGAAATAAATTTTAACAAGACAGTAAAGATAATTTTTTGGTTTGCAGGGCTTCTTTTGGCTGCTTTTATCCTTTATACTCTTTCCGAAATTATTATCATCTTATCTGTTTCTATTTTGCTTTCCCTAATCTTTAATCCATTAGTTAATTTTTTAGAGTGGAAAGGGCTAAATAGATTTACCGCAACGCTTATAGTATTTGGTACTGTCGGCTTTTTATTTTATTTAGGACTTTCATATCTTATCCCTCAATTCATTATCCAAATGAACCAGTTGACCTCAGCTTTACACGTTCGCACTCTTCACGAACAAATATTCTCAGTTGAACAACAGATATATGCTTACCTTCCTTTTTTTACCTTAGGTGATTTAACGAAAAAGACGGAAGAATTTATTTCGTCGGGAATCGTTAACTCAATCGATAGCATTTCGACTTTCCTAACTAACCTATTTTCTATAATTACACTCTTAGTTATAGTTCCATTCATCACTTTTTACTTATTGAAGGATAACAAAATTCTACTTAAAGGAATCCTCCACTTTGTTCCTAATAAATATTTCGAGATGACTTATGGGGTTGTTAAAAAAGTTTCAGTTCAGCTTGCAAGATTTGTTAGAGGATGGATCTTTGACGCTGCTTTTGTGGGGGTTACATGCGGCTTTGGTTATTATGCAATCGGAATAAATAATTCTCTTCCGCTTGGTTTAATTTCCGGGCTTGGGCATCTTGTTCCATATTTTGGACCTGTAATTGGTGGAATTCCTGCTATTGTAATTTCAATTATTCAGTATGGAGATCTATCGCACGTTCCGGCAATTATTTTGCTTATTATTTCTGTTTATTTTATAGACAACGGAATTGTTCAACCTTATGTTTTTGCAAAAAGCGTTGATATGCACCCGATCGTAATAATTCTTTTAATTGTAAGTGGAAGTCAAATATTTGGCGTGATTGGAATGCTTCTAGCAGTTCCTCTGGCGACAGTAATAAAAACCATGTCAAAGGAAGTTTATTTTGCCTTTAAGAACTACAAAATTGCACATCGTTAAAAGCCTTATACTTATAAAGTAAACCAGTTTAAAGTAATAGCAATAAAACTATTCTTCCAAAAGTCTTTTAATTACTTCCACGGAATTTATACCGTCCGCTTCGGCACTAAAGTTGGTAATTATTCTATGTCGAAGTGTCGGTATCATTGCAAATTTAACATCGTCAATATTCGGTGTAAATCTTCCTTCAATTACAGCCTTAGTTTTAGCTGCCATAATTAGATACTGAGAAGCGCGGGGTCCGGCTCCCCAATTAATCCAATTTTTCACATACTGTGGTGCAGTTGTTCCGTTCGGTCGGGTTTTATTTACGATTGTCACGGCATACTCAATTACATTTTCTGCAACGGGGACTTTTCTTACCAGATTTTGAAATCCGATTAATTCTTCGGCGTTAATTACTTTGGAAAGCTCCGGCAAGTATTCGCTAGTGGTTGATTGAACAATTTTTACTTCTTCATTAAAAGAAGGATAATCAAGCCAGAGATTAAACATAAAACGGTCAAGTTGAGCCTCAGGTAAAGGGTAGGTTCCTTCCTGTTCGATTGGATTTTGGGTTGCAAGCACAAAAAAAGGTTCTTCAAGGGTATATGTTGTTCCTGCCGTTGTAACTTTATGCTCCTGCATTGCTTCAAGAAGAGCAGATTGAGTTTTAGGGGGGGTTCTGTTTATCTCATCGGCTAAAACGACGTTAGCAAAAATAGGTCCAGGTATAAATCTAAAATTTCTTTTTTTAGAGAGCGGGTCTTCTTCGACCAGCTCCGTTCCGGTTATATCACTCGGCATTAAATCGGGTGTAAACTGAATTCTGCTAAAACTTAAATGCATCACTTCGGCAAGAGTTTTTATAAGTAAAGTTTTTGCAAGCCCCGGTACTCCAACGAGTAAACAATGACCTCGGGAAAGAAGTGAAATTAGAAGTTGGTCTATTATTTTATCTTGACCAATAATTACTTTTCCAATTTCCTTTTTAATATTTATTACTGTATCACTAAGTTTTTCTACTAACTGAACGTCATTTGCCGGAACTTCGCTAAGTTTCAATTGAATTTCCTTTTAATTTTTGATCCACTTATCCAAAAAATTATAACAATATTTTCCAATAAATTTTATCTTTCAACTCATTTACCCATTTATCATATTCTTTCTGCTTCTTCTCTTGATCTGCAAGCTTTTGAATATCGTTATAGTCGGTAGCAAGACTTGCTACGTGCTGCGGAATTTTTTTCTCAAGAAGTACAATATGGTAACCGTAATTTCCTTTACCGTAATCTACACGCTTCGGAAAGCTGATTTCTCCCGGTTTAAGCTTCGATACTATATCAAGCATTGAAGGGTCTAACTGATTCAAATAGAAAGTACCAAGATCGCCACCAAACGGAGCTGATTCCTTATCATCGCTGTATTTTTTAGCATAATAGCTGAAAGTGCTGTCACCTTTAACAATGCTATCTCGAATACTACTTAAAAATTCTATAGCGCTTAAATCAGCTTGATCGCCTTTTTTAATTTTTATTAAAATATGTCGTACGTGAATTTTGTCTCCACGCTTGGCGATCATTTGTATAATATGAAATCCAACTGGCGACTCAACAACATCTGATATTTGTCCCGGTTTTAATGCAAAAGCTGCGGCTTCAAATTGAGGATAAAATACTCCTTTACCTACCCAACCAAGGTCTCCGCCATCTGAAGCGCTTCCCGGGTCTTCGGAATATTTTTTAGCCATTTCAGCAAAGTCAGCTCCATGCTTTATAGAATCTAAAATTGCTTCGGCTTTCTTTCTGTAAACTTCTTTCATCTGTTCCGTTGCAATAGGAATTTTGAATATATGCGCGATCTTAACTTTTTCAGGAATAATTCCTATACTGTCTTTATATGTGTTGAAGAACTTTTGGACTTCAAGTGAGGTAGCCTGAACGTTCCCGAATTTCTTTTCCTCTAATTTCTGCACCATCAATTGTTTCCTGACAGGACCTTCGAGTTCTCTCTTAATTTTCTCTTCACTCATGCCATATATTTGCTCAACTTTTTCTTTTGAACCGTATTGTTGTTCAAAATATTGCAACTGGTAATTTACGCGTGCATTTACCTCGTCATCCGAGACAGTAATTGAATCAAGCAGGGTTTGCGCATAAGCAAGCTTATCGTCAATCATAGTATTCAAAACCTGTTTTTCTAAGCCGGGTGTTGAAGGATCGATTTTCTTTTGAGCAGCAAGTACCTTTACCTGGTAGTCAACTTCGCTTTTTAGAATTATTTCGTTATCTACAATAGCGGCAATTTTATCAACTACTTCCTGCGAATAAATATTTATTGCTGCAATGAACAAAATTAAAATGATCTTAAATTTCATCTGACTCCTAATTTTTAACTTCTATATCGTTATTTGAATAAATATCTTTTATGTAGCTTTGTAAAAAATTATTTTTCATTTCAGCCACGAATCGTTTTTCTACTTCGGGTTTTATTACTTCATAAGGAGGCACTGTACCTTTGTCAAATTTTTGCAACTCCTGAATTACCATATAGTGCCCTGGTTGATAATTTAATACTATGCTAACCTCCTGCGGATTCAATTGTGAGACAATTCTTTGAAGCGATACGGGTTGAATTTGATAATCGTTCAATAATACTTCATTTTGAACTTTGATGATTGAAGAATCGGTCTTGAACATATTTAAAGCCTTTTCCCAATCACTGTCAAAAAGTAAAGAACGAAACTTAATGGCTTTGTCTTCATTGTTAAAGTCAGCGAAGTTTAAGTAATAGGTATTATAAAAAAAAGCAAATTCATTTTGATGCTTTGAGTAATAATCTTCAACTTCTTTGGGATCGTAAGTTGGCTTTTCTTCATTGTAGTATTTTTCAAGGAATAAAGAAATTGCCAATTCTTTTTTTGAATTTTCCAGTAGACTGTCAAACATACTTTCTTTTAGGATGCCTCTCTTAACGGCTTCCTGGTATAACAATTCTCTGTTGATCCAGTTTCTTATAACTTCTTCCCTATAGAAATTTTTAGCACCATAACTACCCATCAATGAAGAAAGATGTTCTTTAGTTAGATAAGTATTGTTTACTCGTGCAACAAAATCTTTTTTTACTTTTTCCTTCCCACAGCCAAATAAAATTATAGACGCAAAAAGGAGTAGGGCAATTATTTTAATTTTGTTTAAATGCTTTATCAAGTTTGTTATAGAAAATTTTTGGTTTATACAATTCTCTTAAACTATTAATATAATTATCTTCCAATTTTTTACTTTCCGCATCCTGGTATGCGCCCGCTGCTTCAGCTTTGGCTTCATCAAAAGTTTTAATGTGCGATGGTTCTTTTCCTATCAAGGAAACAATTGAATAACCGCCGTTCGACTCAAAGACATTTGAATAGTCGCCGGGCTTCTTTAATGAATTAGCTACTGAAGCAAGCTGGGATGAATTTATATCCTGGTATCCCATAACACCTTTTAATTTTTTATATCCTGGTTGTTCGGTGTACATACCTGCAAGCGAATCAAAATTTGCGCCCTGTTTTAGGAGATCATAATAATGATGGATCAGAGAATCCGATGTAGAAAATAGTTCCGCAAAATTTACTTTGTCTATTGTGCGGTAATTATCTTTAGTCGCGAGATAAAATTTGTATAGCTCTGTAGAATCAACTTTTATTTTATTCCAAACTTCGTCCTGCTGCAGCCTAAAAATATAGATGCCGTCACGATAATTCTTCATTAGGGCAGCGAAATCTTTATCGGTTTTATCAAGATTCATAGCATCTTCTTCAAGTACAACATCACCGCTTATTTTTTCAAGAGCTTCAGATAATAAACCAGGGTTAACAGGTCTGTTTAATAAATCCTGTTTTGAATTCATCCTTTTCCAGAAATCTCTTATGTTTTCGTATTTCCCTGCGTATGTGAAAAGAGTCAATGTATCATCCATTGCGGGCATTGGTTGACCAACCTTAGAAGTATCCGCGTGCTTCACCAGATATTCAAAATTACTTTGATTAACATTAAAATTATATTTTCTTTTCAGTTTTGCTACAAGACTGTCATATTCAGCCTGATATCGAGTTTTCTGAAAAATCTTTTTTAGATTTTCTTTATCTTCTTCAAACGTTGGGGATGGCTTTATACCGGTCAATTTTATAATATGATAACCATATTGGGTTTTAACTATCCCCGATATATCTCCAATTTTTTTTAGATTAAAAGCTGCTTCCGCGAATGGTTTAATCATCATCCTCATACCGAAATAACCCAGGTCACCGCCTCGAGTTCTGGATCCGGGGTCGTCCGAATATTTTTTTGCAAGTTCTTCAAAATTTCCACCGTGTTTCAATTGATACATAACAGTATCAATTTTTGCTAATGCCCGTGCCGAATCAATCTTTCCAGTGGAATCTGCAAAGCTTGCAAGAATGTGGCTTGCACGAATTTCAGGAATCCTTATCCTTTTGTTTGTAACTTTAATAATATGATACCCAAAAGGAGACTTTACAACTTGAGGATAAACCTGTCCCGGCTCTGTAGCATAAACTGCATCTTCAAACTGATATGGCAGCTCGCCGGCAGTAACATAATAAATATCTCCGCCATCGTTGCGGGAGTACATATCCTGAGAATATTTCTTTGCCATTTCTTCAAAGTTTGCACCGTTTTTTATGCTGTCTAAAACTTCATTTGCCAAAATACGAGCATGGCCCCAACCAGATGAGTCAGGTCGAAACATTATGTGGCTAACACGATACTCATATTTCCTTCTATTATATAATTCTTTTATTCCAGGATCAACTATTTGCTTTTCTAAAATATAGCTGACGCCTACTTTTATTTTATAATCTGCCAACTCAGCATTTGTAGTAGAGTCGTGTTGAAAACCTCTTATATATGCATCTCTCAATTTCATTCTAAAATCAACATAAAGGTTAAGAAAGTTTTTTAATTTAGATAGGCTGTCTTTTTTTGCAACATCATATCCGCCGACGTTATTAGCATAGGCATCTTCAAAATCTTTCATTGTAACTTTTTGATTCCCGAATTTAGCCAAAACAATTTGCGAATGTTCAGGCGCACAGGAAACGAATAAAAGCATTAAAGCAAGCGAAAGAAAAGCTGTAATCCGTAAAAGCATTTAAAGTATCTCCTATAAATTAAGTTTGTGCAAAATTTAACTGACAATTTTAGTTATTGAGTCTTTGAAAATCAAGGTAATTGAATTCAATTTAGATTTCATTCCGGGCGTTTACTTTACCCTCGTTCCGTTTTTTACACTGCTATTAGTTGAAAGTACATTTAGGTTTCCATTTTCATCCTCGACTGCTAAAACCATACCCTTAGATTCGAATCCCATTAACTTTGCCGGTTTTAAATTAGCAACAATAATTACTTTCTTACCGATGATTTCTTCCGGTTTGTAGCTCTTAGCAATTCCGGCAATAACTTGCCGTTCTTCATTTTCAAGCTTGACTAAAAGTTTCAAAAGTTTTTCACTCTTTTCTAACTTTTCGGCGCTGATTACTTCGGCTACCTTTAATTTTATCTTCATGAAATCGTCAATAGTTACAATTTCATCGGGTACATTTTCAGTTTTGTTCTCAGTCTTATTTAATTTTTCCATTTGCTTTTCAATAGCTTCATCTTCAATTTTTGGGAAAATAATTTCCGGTTGATTTAGATTATGACCAGGTTTCAAATTTTCGTTACCGCAGTGCCCCCACTCCGTTTTTTTTGAATTCAAAATGCTAAACACCTTTTCAGAAGAAAAGGGAACAACGGGCGACATTAACTCAGCTAAAGTATAAATAGCCTGCAGACAAACATATAGAGTAGTGCTGCATTTATCTTTATCTGATTTGATCGTTTTCCAGGGTTCAGAGTCGTTAAAATATTTATTGCCGGCTCTTGCAAGATTCATGATCTCTAAAACGCCGTCGCGTATTTTATATCCTTCAAAAAGAGTTGATATCTTTGATGGATATTCGGAAATAAGGTTCAGCATTTCAGTATCTATATTTCCCAATTTCCCTTTTGCAGGGACTTTACCTTCAAAATGTTTATGAACAAAAGTTAAAGAGCGGTTAATAAAATTACCCAGAATATCTGCTAGCTCGCTGTTGTTCCTTAGTTGAAATTCCTTCCAGTAAAAATCTGTGTCTCGTGTTTCGGGAAGGTTGGCTGCAAGTGTATATCTCAACGGATCAGCAGGAAAGATTTTTAAGAAATCGGCAACGCTAATTCCCCAGTTTCTGCTTTTAGAAAATTTCTTACCTTCATAGTTTAAAAACTCATTAGCCGGGACATTTTGCGGAAGGACATATTTTGCTTCACTGCCATCGTTCCATGCCATGAGCATTGACGGAAAAATAATGCAATGAAATACCACATTATCTTTCCCAATAAAAGCAACATATTTTGTTTTTTCGTCTAACCAATA
>JAJYCM010000080.1 GCA_021778375.1 Bacteroidota bacterium | reverse complement strand
AACTTTGTATTAGGCTTGATTGCGGATTCAATATTCTTTAAGTCGCTGGTGTTAACCCAGGAAAAAGTTAGCCCGTAGTCTTTCATAACTAACTCAAACAAACGGTAAGTCCCGCCATAAACATTATTAGAAATAACAACATGGTCGCCTGATTTTACAAGACTCATCAGAGCATGCGTAGCAGCAAGCCCGGAGCCAAATGCAATTCCATATTTCCCTTTTTCAAGTGCTGCTATGTTTGCTTCTAAAGTTTGTCGCGTCAGGTTATGAGTTCTTCCGTATTCATATCCTTTATTTTTGCCAAGTTCCTCCTGTGCATAAGTAGAAGTTTGATAAATAGGAGTTATAACTGCGCCGGTAACCGGATCAGGTTTTTGCCCTGCATGGATTGCATCGGTCGAAAATCCCATAAATATATTTCCTTTAATTTAGATAGTTGAACTATAACAGAATTAACTTTTAGATATTAACTGATGTTATGCAACTTTTGGGAAAATTGGAGTAGTGGAATTAAGCTCTATATTCCATTATTCCGAACGGCTGTTTCTGCATAACATGAAATATGAAAATATAAATTTTACTCATGATAAATTTGCATATTCAAGGATGTCATACCTGGTGATGATATCTTTAATTCTACCGTATTCGGTGACAAGCACTGCCGGTGAGTCGCTTAAATATTTTTTTACAATATTCAATTCGGTTCTCTCATCAAGTGTCGGAAAGCTTGGTTCCATAATATCTTCAACATTAACTTCAAGAAGGCTGTGATTACCCAAAAGGCTCGACATTAATCTTGCCTCCCGAACGCTTCCTACTGCTTGTCCGTCGTCAATAACTGGAAGCTGAGAGAAACCTTTTGTACTTAGCACTTCGACAGCATCTCTAACTTTATCCTTTGCACTAAGAGAAACAAGCTCGTTTTTTTTACCATTACGCTTTGCGATTGAAATATCTTTAAGGGTTCTAATTTCCGTCGGCAATAATCTTTTTTCTTTTAGCCATTCGTCACTATGAAATTTAGTTAAATACCTTTCACCTGTATCGCAAACTACAAAAACGATAACGGCATTTTCATCAAGATCTTTGGCTATTTCAAGCGTGATTCCTAAAATAGTGCCGGTGCTGCCGCCGCAAAAGATCCCTTCTTCACGCGAAAGCATTCTCGCGAAATTAAAAGAATCCATATCGCTAATATTAAAAATTTTGTCTATATACTCGAATTGCACATTCTTAGGAAGACAATCCTGGCCGATACCTTCAACAAGATACGGGTTTCCTTTTGCCATACTTCCCTTCTCTTTGAATTCTCTAAGAATTGAACCGTTAGGATCAGCTCCGATGATTTGGATGTCAGGATTTTTTCCCTTCAAAAATCTTCCAACACCACTGATAGTTCCGCCAGTGCCAATGCCAGCAACAAAATGAGTTATCTTACCGTCGGTTTGCTCCCATATTTCCGGACCTGTAGTTTTATAATGAATTTCAGGATTAGCGGGATTAGAATATTGATACATAAAAATCGAGTTCGGTGTTTCATCATTTATTTTTCTTGCAACTGTAATGTAATAGTCCGGATGGTCATGCCCCACAGCATTAGAAACAACAATAACATCTCCGCCGAGAGCCTTTAGATAATTTATTTTTTCAGAGCTCACTTTGTCGGTAACAACGAAGATAGATTTATAACCTTTGACAGCGCATGCAAGAGCCAAGCCGATCCCCGTATTTCCACTTGTAGCTTCGATTATAGTACTACCGGGTTTTATTTTTCCGCTACTTTCGGCATCTTCAAGCATTGAAACGCCAATCCTATCTTTTACGCTTCCACCGGGGTTTGCCGATTCAAGCTTGGCAAAAATCTGAGGCTTTAAGCCTCGGTTTACTTTATTCAACTTAATAAGAGGAGTATTACCAATAGCTCCCAGTATATTATTTTTAAATTTCATTAAGCGTCCTTAAATATTCAGGATTAAATTAAAAATTTTGCAAATTGCGTTAACCGCAAAGAAAAGGTCAAAAGAATATCCGCAAAGCAGAGGAAGAATTAATTTAATGGTTAAATTTACAAATCTTCCTTGTAAAAAAAATCTAATATTTCAGATGTTGCGGGATTCTTTGTTATTCTCAATAATTCACGTTATACAAATATAGTCTTGCGGAATGATGGGATATTGGACTATTGAGGAATGGAATTATTTCATTATTCTTTATTTCAATTTTCCAAGAATTATATAAGATGGATTATTGGTTTAGAAAACATATGATGAGTTTATGAGAAACTAAATCCCCGAAGAAATTCCTCCGTCGTAAGTCTCTTCTTCCCTTCAAGCTGAAGTTCAAGGATCTCCAAAGATGAATCCTCGCAACCTATAAATAAACTTTTCTTTGTTTGTTTAATTTCTCCGGGCATTAATTTTTCCGCCGCGGAAAGTTTAGTTTTGAAAATTTTTATTAATTTTTCTTTATGATGAAAGAAGGCTACTGGATAAGGAGAAAGACCTCTCACCAAATTATGGATTTTTGCGGCAGGCAAATTCCAATTTATTTCCAATATCTCTTTCGTAATTTTTGGCGCCGGCGATGCAAGCGAATCATTTTGTTTTTTTAGTTCTACATTCCCTTGTTCGATCAGGTTAACCGTCCGTAAAACAGCCCCAGCTCCGAGTATACTCAATTTATCATGAAGCGAGCCGAAATCATCTTCGCTGTCAATTATAAGTTTCTCTTGAAGAATCACTCTGCCGGTGTCAACTTTATCATCAAGAAAGAAAGTAGTGACACCCGTTTCGCTTTCTCCATTAATTAAAGCCCATTGAATCGGTGCAGCCCCTCTATATTTAGGAAGAAGCGAACCGTGGAGATTAAAAGTCCCTTCAGGTGGAATTGAAAATACTTCACGGGGTAAAATCCTAAATGCAACGACAACAAAAATGTCGGCATTGAGATTTTTTAAATAATTGATAAAACTTTCTTCTTTTAATTTCTCAGGCTGAATGACAGGAATATTATTTCGGAGTGCAAATTCTTTCACTGCAGTGAAAGTTACTTTTTGTCCGCGTCCTCTTTCCTTATCGGGAGTAGTTACGACAGCAGAAATTTGGTGATTATTATCTAATAAAATCTTTAAAGAAGGTACTGCAAAACCAGGAGTGCCCATGAAAACAATATTCATCTTAGGACCTAGCTACAATTGCATCTGGTAATCGGCATGTTCGGTTACCGGATATTGAAATTCAATATTTCTTTGTTTGATATTCGACAGATTTCTTTTAAGTTTCTTCTTCATCTCATCGCTTATTAAATCGGTAAACAAGACACCTTGAAGATGATCATATTCATGCTGTAAAAGACGGGCTAAGAGGTCTTTTGCTTCAATAGTTAGTTCTTTCAAGTCAGTATCTTGATAATCCATTTTGATAGTTTCAGGTCTTTCAACTTCAGCCCGGATATCCGGGATACTCAAACATCCTTCCTCTATAAATACTTTCTTTTCGGAGCGGTAAGTAATTTTAGGATTTATGAACACCATGGGTTTTAATTCTTCATATCCTTCAATTACAGAAATATCAATTATGAAAATAGATTTATCTGCGCCTACTTGATTTGCCGCAAGACCAATTCCATTTGCATTTCTCATCGTTTCAAACATATCCCTGATGAGCTCGATGGTTTTAACATCAACTTCTTTTACAGCGCTTGCTTTCCTTCTTAAAATCTTATCGCCGATTAATGTAATTGGTAAAAGTGTCATCAAAGCTCCTAAATTTTTCTAATAAAATCTATCACTGGGTAAAGAAATTAGTGATTTATTTTAACTATAAAAATAATTAAAATCGACAGAATAAGAAAGAAGAAACGAAGTGACGGGAGATTGGTGTGATTCTGTTTTAACTCAATTATTTATCAAGTTTCAACACGACTTGACGATTTTCTTTCCCCTTAAAATCTTTCTTCAAAGAGGTAGATGACTTAAACAGATCAATCACCTGACTTTTCGTTTCACTTTCTGTGGTTGATGAAGAATTCTTTCTGCTTTCCATATTCTTCATCTTACTATTTAAAAATTTTCCAAAGGTAGTTCTTTCTTCTTTCGTATTCTTCAGTGATTTGGGAATTTCTACATCTTTAGTTTTTGATATACGCTCCTCAGCATTTTTCCCAAGTTTAGTCAATTCGGGAGGATTTTGAGAAGATTTAAATTTAATCTCCCTGATTTGCTTGTAGTCAAAATCTTTGTCTTCAGCAATATTATGGCTGAAAATTTTAGATTCATCGTTTGCCTTAGTTGAATCCTTTCTCTTGCTTATTTCTTTTGGTTTATCACTTTTAAGGCCGGTGTTTAGAGATCCCGACATATTCTTAGGAGCAAAGAATATCGCTTCAATAAATGCTTTATCATTCTGGAACTTAGCTTCAGAAGCTTGCAAATCAATACTGTAAATTTCAGCATAATTCGGAAGATTCCCTATCCGGTTAAGCGTTGTTAACCCAACTTGCTGTATACGGAACCTCAAATCGTAATGATGAATCGCTTCCGTATAATCTTCTAACTCTTTAATTGCAAAGACAGGATCAAAATAAATTAATTCCGGAGTGGCGTTAATGTTAATAACATATCCATATTTTGAAAGATAAAATTCAAAATCCTTTATGTTAGTAAGCAGTCTGTAAACAATAAGATTCTTAGGATTATATTCGTTTACAAAATCGCAAACATTAAGATAGCCAATATTCTTAATCTCATTTTCAGGATCATCCTTATAAATAATTTTGAAGTTATTTTCGAGATCAAAAATATTTTGAGAGAATATCACGATATCGTTTTTTTTAACATCTAATGTTTCTAACAACATAAATCAAGATAATTTTAAAATTTCTGTTGAAAAAATTTAATGTCAGTTCGCCCAATAAACGACATCCAATTCAAACGGGTGAATCAATAGATCATTCTTAGGCAAAATTCTGATCGTATATCCTTGATGACCGCTTTCCTTGCATACTATACTGCCGGTATATTTAGAAAGACCGGATTTTGTCTTCTTTTGATCCACATTCATTATTTCAGTCAAATTGTAGTGTGGATTGTCGTTATTTTCCATCGGTCCATAATATATTTGGACCTCCACATCTTCATGAGTTAGCCCTCCTAAATCAATTTCCGCTTCAACCGGAAGACTTTGCCCCACAAAAATATGTTTTGAATTATCGTTTGTTTCTACACTAACGACTTTTATTGAACTCCAGTTTTCTATTACTTTAGCTTTCCATGCAGTTAACTCTTTGCATTTACGCCACTCCGATTGAGAAAGTTGTTTCCTTAATTCAAAAGAAGGTTTATAATATTTATCGAAATATTCTTGCACCATTCGATGAGTATTAAAGACAGGCCCAAGTTTTTTCATAGAATTTTTTACTTTTAGAATCCATCGCCTCGGAAGATGGTCTTCACCGCGTGAATAGAATAATGGAACAATGCTTGTCTCGAGCGTATTATATAACAGTCTAGATTCCACTTCATCTTGGTAATCAGGGTCTGTATAATCTTCACCATTACCGATTTTCCATCCCACTTCCGGATCAAAACCTTCGTCCCACCAACCATCTAAAACGCTAAAGTTCAATCCGCCGTTGGCAATTACTTTCATACCGGAAGTTCCGCTAGCTTCCAGAGGTCTTCTTGGATTATTCATCCACACATCGCAGCCTTCAACCAAATAATGAGCAACATTCATATCATAATTTTCTAAGAAGACAATTTTCCTTCTGAATCTTTCCTCTTTAGCAATTTGGAAAATTTCCTGTATGAATCTTTTTCCTTCTTCATCTTTTGGATGGGCTTTGCCCGCAATAATAAATTGTACAGGGAAATTCTTATTGTTCACTATGTCCGCAAGTCTTTCAATATCTTTGAAAATTAACGTGGCTCTTTTATATGTTGCAAATCTTCGTGCAAATCCGATAGTTAAAGCAGACGGGTCAAGAATTTCCGAAGCAATTGCTAGTTCCTCCTGGCTTCCACCGCGTGATTTAATCTGTTTTATCAAACTTCTTCTTGCAAAAGCGACTAATCTTTCTCGGCGACGTTCGTGAGTTCTCCAAAGTTCTTCGTCCGGTATTTTGTCTATCCTTTCCCAAAGATTTGATGATGTAGGATTTGTTACCCAATTTTCGCCTAAGTATTGCAAAAGTAAATCTTCCATCTCCCTGGAAATGTGCGATCTAATATGAACTCCGTTTGTTATATGTCCAATAGGAATTTCGTTGAACGGGACATCTTTGTAACCTGAAGCCCACATTTTCTTTGATATTTCCCCATGTAGTTTACTAACGCCATTTATATAACCTGCAGTATTCATGGCAAGGTGCGCCATATTGAATACACTTGATCCATTTGTTTTATAAATTGAACCAAGGGAATAGAAATCCATATCCGAAATTTTTAATTCATTCCTGTAATATGACCCAAAATATTTTTCTATTAGCTCATTTGAAAAAACATCTATGCCAGCCGGAACTGGAGTATGTGTCGTAAAAATGTTTGAATGGTAACCAACCTCTTTTGCTTCATTAAAAGAAAGACCATGATTTTGTATTGCAAATCTTATCCTTTCCAAAGAAAGAAATGCGGAATGTCCTTCGTTCATATGGCATATAGCCGGTTTAATACCGAGAGCATGTAGCGTTCTGATCCCACCTATACCTAATATTATTTCTTGTTGAATTCTTGTTTCAACGTTTCCTCCGTAAAGAGTTTCAAGAATTTTCCTATCTACTTCATTATTTTTTTGAACGTTTGTATCCAGCAAGAAGAGAGAAATTCTGCCGACTTGGATTCTCCAAACCTGGAAGAACACATCCCGCTCTATAAACCTAACTGATAACATTAATGGTTCGTTCTTTTCATTCAAGACAAGTTTCATCGGGAGGTTATCAATGTCATTAATTTCATATCGTTCGTGCTGCCAGCCGTCCGCGTTAAGATATTGTTGGAAATATCCCTCCTTATAAAGCAAACCAATTCCGATTAATGGAATTCCTAAATCGCTTGAAGCTTTAAGATGATCACCAGCTAAGACCCCCAGACCTCCGGAATATGTTTGAAGACATTCCGTTAATCCAAATTCAGCTGAAAAATATATGATGTTGAACGAGTCGTCAAAGGTATATTTTTTTTGGAACCATGTTTTCTCAGTTAAATATTCGTTTAATTTATTATGAACTCGATGAAGATGAGCTATGAACCCATCATCATGTGAAATTTCCTCAAGTCTTTCCTGGCTGATTCTCCCTAAAATCATAACAGGGTTATGATTAGTATCATCCCAAAGCTCTCTGTCGAGCCTTCGGAATAATTCCCGCGCATCGGGGTTCCAGCTCCAGTGGATATTATAAGCTAGCTCTCTTAATTTTTCTAAATTTTCCGGTAAAGAAGGCACAACATTATAAGAACCTAAAAACTTTATCATTTAATCTCCGAAAATGTATTTTTTTTAGAATAATTTTTTTGAATTATGTAAATTTGGATTGCAATATAGTGAAAGTATATTTCAGCTTAAAATAATTTCTTGACGAAAAGATGAGTGGTTTTTCACAAATAGTAAGTTTTCTAAATGATTTTTTTTAATTATTATAATGTTGTATAAAAATGGAAATTATGAAAAATATTTTGCTTATCGAAAATGATCAGTCGACAGTTAAACAAATTTTGGAAGCTTTAAATAGCGAGAGCTATTCTTTTGATTTTGCCGAATCGGGGGTTAACGGTTATTCGATGGCTTTAAGAAAATTGCCTGATGTTATTATATGTGATAAGAATCTTTTCCAAAATGAGTTTGAATTAAATATTTCTTCCTGGCGGGAAGATACTTTTCTTTCATCTATTCCCTTCATCTTTTTGTTAGAAAAAGATTCCTCCAAATTTGAAAATTACCAAACATCGCAGCTCGATTATTTTATTCAAAAGCCGTTTCAATCAAAGGAGTTTGAAAAAATATTACGACTTGCTGTTGCAAAATTTGATTCAATTAAAAAAAAGTCTGACGAAAAATTAAACCAGCTTAGAGGCAGTATTTCATTTCTACTTCCACATGAATTTTTTACACCGTTAAACGGTATACTAGGATTTTCCGACTTTCTGATTAAAGATTTAGATAATTTATCCAAAGATGAAATACTTGAAATGCTTGGATATATACGCAAAGATGCTAACCGTCTTAAAAAGCTTACCGAAAATTTTGTAACTTTTGCGCAGCTTGAACTAATTGAAAGAGATCAAACAAAACTAGATGCATTAAGAAATTCTTATTTTCTAAATCCCGCTGAAGCTATTATATCAGTGGGTAAAAAAATTGCGCAGCGTACCGGGCGTGAAGAAGATATATCAATCGAAATAGAGAACTCTGCAATTAGAATGTCGGAAGAATTTCTAAACAAGATGGTTCTGGAAATCGTAGATAATTCATTTAAATTCTCATCTAAGGGAACAGTAGTTAATGTTAATTTGATGGCTAACGATTCAAGTGTAATGATAGAGATTTCGGATAATGGAATCGGAATGACGACTGAAGAAATTGCTTCAATCGGCGCTTACATGCAGTTTAACAGGTTAAAACTTGAACAGCAGGGTTCCGGGCTTGGGTTAATTATTGCAAAAAAAATTGCCGAGCTTCACGGCGGCATTTTCAAGTTGGAAAGCGTAGTAGGAGAAGGTACAAAGGTTTCTATTATTTTTGATAACTAAATTCAATTTTCTATAACCAGTAATGAGGATACAATGAGCAGCTTTGACTTAAAAAAAATTCAGGGGATAATCAAAAGCATGGGATTTGACGGTTGGCTTTTTTTTGATTTCCGTGGTTCAAATGATTTGGCATTAAGTATTTTGAATCTTCCGAAAGAAAGTCATCTTACAAGGCGATTTTTCTATTTTATTCCAAAAGATGGGAATCCAAAAAAGATTGTTAATGCAATTGAATCAGGATTTTTAGATCATCTGCCCGGTGAAAAATTAAAATACGCGAACCATTCTTCGCTAACCGGACACTTAAAAAATATTTTAGAAAATGTAAAGTCAGTAGCTATGGAATACTCGCCTCTTAATTCTATCCCTTATGTAGCAAAGGTGGATGCCGGTACAATTGAGTTGATAAAATCATACGGAGTAGAAGTAAAAAGCAGCGCCGATTTGATTTCCATGTTTGCGGCAGTTTGGTCAGAAGGACAATTTATTGATAACAAGCCAGTTGCAAATGATCTAACTAAAATAGTAAGAGGAGCATTTAATTTTATTAAAACAAAACTATTGTCTTCTTCTACTTTAACCGAATATGATGTTCAACATTATATTATGGATGAATTTGAAAAGCGAAATTATTATACAGATTCTCCTCCGATTGTCGGTGTAAATGAAAACAGTGCGAATCCTCATTATACTCCGACTTCAGAAATATTCAAACCAATTCATAAGAATGATTTTGTGTTGATTGACCTTTGGGCAAAGTCGAAAAATACAGACTCTGTTTGGGCTGATATTACCTGGGTTGGTTTTGCCGGAGATACGGTTCCAGAGAAGTACATTGATATCTTTAATATCGTTTCAAAAGCAAGAGATGAAGCTTTGAATTTTGTTTCATCAAGGTTTGCTGCTCATAAAGAAGTCCGTGGTTTTGAAGTTGATGACGTTGCAAGAAACGTTATTTCTAATGCAGGGTACGGTGAATACTTTTTTCATAGAACCGGACATTCGATAACGACAGATTTGCATGGAAGCGGAGCTCACATGGACAATTATGAAACCAAAGACGAACGATTACTGTTGCCTTCGACTTCTTTTTCAATAGAACCAGGCATATATTTGCAAGATTTTGGGGTAAGAAGTGAAATTGATGTCTATATAACACCCGAAGGTAAAGTAATAGCCACAGGGAATGAGATACAAAAAGATATAATCCCAATATTAAAATAATTTCCTAACCAATAACAGAAAAAAGCTTTAAGGTTTATTGCCTTAAAGCTTTCTTTATATCTTATCAAAATCTATTAATTTTATTCGTACTTTTTAACTTCACTAAGAATATAAGTAGCAACGGCTCTTGCCTCAGCGGGTTTCAATCCTGGATTAGGCATTGGCGGATAACCCGGATTATTTTGCGTAGGATGCAAAATAAAAGCAACAAGCTTGTCTACATTTCCCTTATATTTTGGAAGAGTTTGTTTGTATGGAGGTCCTACTACTTTATGATCAAAACTGTGACATGATGAGCAAATATTCTTGTAAATATCTTCCCCGCTAATCTTAGGAGCCTTATTTGCATTCATTAATTTCTGCATTACC
>JAJYCM010000079.1 GCA_021778375.1 Bacteroidota bacterium | reverse complement strand
TTGCTGAACATCTTACAGGTTGGAATGAAACCGAAGCTAAGGGAAAACCGCTTTTACATGTTTTCAAAATCATAAACGAAGATTCACGTAAGATAGTTGAAAGCCCCATTAAGAAAGTGTTAAGTGAGGGCCTTGTGGTAGGTCTTGCAAACCACACCTTGCTTATAGCTAAAGACGGAAAAGAAATTCCTATTGCAGACAGCGGCGCGCCGATAAAGGATGAGGACAACAAAATTGTCGGTGTAGTGATTGTATTTAGAGACCAAACCGATGAACGGTTAGCGCGAAAAGCCTTGGAAGCAAGCGAAAGGAAATTCCGTCATACTTTTGAATTAGCTTCAATTGGCAAGTCGCTTACTTTTCTTGACGGGAAACTTGTTGATGTTAATGATGCTTTTTGTAAAATGATTGGTTACTCAAAAGATGAACTTGCAACAATTAATTTTACCGAAATTACTTATCCCGATGATCTTGAAGCCAGCAAAAAGATTGTCCGCAGCCTTCTTGCCGGTGAAAAAGAAACTTTCCGTATAGAAAAACGTTATGTCAGAAAAGATGGAAATGTTATTTGGGCGGATGTTAATACAATGTTGCTAAAAGATTCTGGCGGAAAGCCGGAATATTTTATAACACACATCATTGATATTACCGAACGTAAACGTGCAGAACAGGCGCTTTACAAAAACGAGGAAAGATTAAGAATTGCTCTTGAATCTACAAACATCGGGCTTTGGGATTGGAACCTAAAGCGAGATGTATGGTTTGCAACGCCAATGTATTTTAAGATGCTCGGCTATGACCCTGAAACAGAAGAGCAGAATAGAGATATTTGGTGGAAAAAATTTCATCCTGACGACAAAGAATTTGCAACAAACAAAATGATGGAAGTTCGGACTAAAGGGGAAAATGGTTTTGATATTCAATTCCGATCTAAGCATGCCGATGGTTCGTATAGGTGGATAAACAGTATCGGACGCGCAACTGAATTTGACGAAACCGGTAAAGCTGTCCGAATGATTGGTTTGCATATTGATATTACCGAACGCAAGCTGGCTGAAGAAAAAATTCTTAATGCAAATAGGGTTTATGCGGTTATTAGCCAGATAAACCAGACAATTGTTCGTATCAAAGATAGAGATGAATTATTCAAAGAATGTTGTCGCATTGCAATTGAATTCGGCAAATTTCAAATGGCATGGTTTGGTTCGGTTGATGTAGAGACTGGATTTTTAAAACCATTATTTCAAGCAGGGAAAGAAGACGGTTATCTCTCAAAGATTCAGAACATCTCCATAAAAAATATTCCTGAAGGGCGTGGTCCTACCGGAAAAGCGATAAGAGAAAAAAGGTACGTTTTTTGCAACGATATAGAAAATGATCCTATTATGGCGCCTTGGAAAGAAGAAGCGCTAAAGCGAAACTATCGTTCTTCAATAGCGTTGCCAATAAAACCCTTTGGAAAAGTTATAGGCGCTTTTACGCTTTATTCTTCTGTCCTTAATTTCTTTAACCAGGAAGAAATAAATTTGCTTGAAGAAGTAGCTAACGATATAAGTTTTTCCATCGAATCAATTGAAACTGAAAAAATACGAAAAGAAACTGAATACGCTTTAAGAGAAAGTGAAGAACGTTTACGTTTATCTACTGAATTTGGGCATATTGCAGTTTGGGAATATAGTTTTCGTACAAATAGTATGTCCCGTTCGAAGAATCATGATAAATTATACGGGCTTGAATGGCAGGAAAAATGGGATATAAATACTTTCCTAAATGCTACTCATCCGGATGATCGAAGCTTTTCAAATGAATTCATTCAAAAGTCAGTCGCGCCCGGTGGTCAAGATCAATACAAATTTGATTTCCGGGTAATTTTCCCGGACTTGTCAATTCGATGGTTAGAGGTTACTGGTCAAGTCGTAGAACGAAACTTAAATGGGCAAGGGCTAATTGTACGCGGATGTCTAATTGACATCTCCGATCGCAAGTACGCAGAAGAAGAAATTGAAAAACTCAATGCCGACCTTGAACAGCGCGTAATTGATCGTACGGTAAAATTGGAAGCTGCTAACATAGAATTGGAAGCGTTTGCTTATTCAGTCTCTCACGATTTGCGCGCTCCGCTTAGAGGAATAGACGGATTTGCTAATATCCTGCTTGAGGAATATTATGAGAAGTTGGACGAAGAAGGGAAAAGATTACTCAATGTAATCCGCGACGGCTCACAAAAGATGGGGCATCTCATTGATGATCTCCTTGCTTTCTCTCGTATCGGCAGACGTGAACTTGCTATATCTCAAATTGATATGAAAACATTGGCAAACTCTATTTACTATGAAGTAACTTCTGAAGAAGTCAGGGAAAAGATTTTATTTTCAGTTTCTGATCTTCCATACGCATTGGGAGATACGACAATGATTAGACAGCTGTGGACTAACTTATTATCAAATGCTGTGAAGTTCTCTTCAAAGAAGGAAAAGCCGGTTATCGAAATAAGCAGTAATGTAGAAAATGGAAAAATAGTTTATTGTATTAAGGATAACGGAGTTGGCTTCGATATGAGATACTACGAAAAATTATTCGGTGTATTCCAGCGTTTGCACAGCGAAGCTGAATTTCAAGGTACCGGTGTCGGTCTGGCAATTGCTAAAAGGATTGTAACAAGACATGGAGGAAATATCCGGGCAGAATCCGGACTGAATGTTGGAGCGACGTTTTATTTTAGTCTATAACAAGTAGACAATAGGCAATAGCGATTAAGATTGATAATGTAATTGAAACAATCTTATATTTAATATCAGGTTTATAAAATAATAAATATTATAATTATAATTATAATTATGATAATTCAACTATTGCCTAATTACTATGCCTAATCCAATGATTGAGAGTCATAAAAATTTAATTGTATGGCAGAAAAGTATGGATTTGGTGGAATCTGTTTACGGAATTACTGAAAAATTTCCTTCGAAAGAACAGTTTGGACTAATATCTCAAATGAGAAGAGCAGCAGTTTCAATTCCTTCTAATATCGCAGAGGGATATGGAAGACATGCAAGTGGTAGTTATATACAATTTCTTTCAATAGCCAGAGGCTCTTTATTGGAATTAGAAACACAAATTGAATTAAGTATTAGATTAAAATATTTTAACGAATGTGAATCAGAAAAAATATTTAGTGATATAATAGAAATTAGTAAAATGTTAACGTCATTAATTTCAAAAATAGGCAATAGGCAATAGGCAATAGTGATTTGATGTTTTACTATTGCCTAACTACTATTGCCTAACTAAAATATAGGAGAAAGAAATGGAAACTGAACCAGTAGATATTCTTCTTATAGAGGATAATCCGATTGATGTTGAATTAGCTATTCGTGCATTAAAGAAAAGCGGACTGGTGAATAACATCTTTGTTGTAAATGACGGCGAAGATGCGCTGGATTTTATTTATTGCAAAAATAAATATTGGAATCGTAAGCACAGCGGTATTCCAAAAATTATTCTGCTCGACTTAAAACTGCCAAAAGTGAGTGGGTTAGAAGTTTTGAAAATTATTAAGAGCGATGAGGATAAAAAAATAATCCCAGTCATTGTTTTAACATCTTCAAGTCAAGAAAAAGATATGATTGAGAGTTACAAACTTGGTGTTAACAGTTATATTCAAAAGCCGGTTGATTTTGATCAGTTCGTAGAGTCAGTAAAACAAATTGGAATGTATTGGCTATTACTAAATAAATTACCAATTGTTTAGGAAGTAGGAAGTTGTGAATAGTTGTTTTACTTTTGCCTATTGCCTATTGCCTATTGCCTATTGCCTATTGTTTATTGCTTAATCTTAGATTCTTAAATCTAAATTATAAGGTGTAACATGACCCCAAAAATAAAGATTCTGTTCGTTGAAGACCTACCTACAGATGTTGAACTTGCAAAAAGGACTCTCACCAAAGGAGCAATAGAATTTCAGTCCCGTGTTGTTGAAAATGAAACAGATTTTATTCGTGAATTAGAAGATTTTGTCCCTGATATAATTATCTCCGATTATAAAATGCCGCAATTCAATGGAATGAGAGCCTTAAAAATGTCATTAGAGAAAAATCCAAATACACCTTTTGTACTACTGACCGGTTCAATAAATGAAGAATTAGCGGTTGAGTGTATAAAAGCCGGTGCATCAGACTATATCATTAAAGAGCACATTACCAGACTTCCCTTTGCAGTGAAAGACGTGCTTGATAAAAAGAAAATTCAAATAGAAAAAGCCAAAGCCGAATTTGAGCTTAAAGAGAGCGAGGAACGTTTTAGATCACTCTACGAAAATTCCACAATTGGTCTTTATAGAACTACTCCTGACGGAAAAATTATTATGGCTAATCCTTCATTAATTAAGATGCTTGGTTATTCATCTTTGAAAGAATTTGCTATGAGGAATCTTGAGCAAGATGGTTTCGAACCTAATTATGATCGCAAATATTTCATTGAGAAAATAGAAAAAACCGGCGAGGTAAAAGGTTTAGAGTCCAAATGGACTAGAAAAGATGGGACGGTTGTTTATATAAGTGAAAGCGCTAAAGCTTTTCGTGATTCAAACAACAAGACTTTGTACTATGATGGAACAGTTGAAGATATTACCGAACGAAAGCTTGCCGGAGAAGCATTACGTGAAAGTGAAGAAAAATTCAGGCGCTCATTTGATAGTGCAGCTGTGGGTAATTGTATCATTGGACTTGATAAAAAATTCCTGCATGTTAATAATACTTTTAAAGAAATTATAGGTTATGAAGATGATGAATTAAAAAATTTTACTTTCTCTGATATCACTCATCCGGATGACTTATCAATTGGATTAAACTATTTTCAAAAATTGTTAGACGGCGAAAGCGATAGGGTTTCATTTGAAAAACGATATATAAGGAAAGATGGAAAGATAATTTGGGCTTACATATCGGTATCATTGGTCTTGAATATTCGTAATGAGCCTCAATTTTTTATTAATCAGATAGTTGATATCACTGAGCGCAAACTTATGGAAGATGATCTTCTAAAATTATCAAGAGCCGTTGAACAAAGCCCGGTATCAATTGTTATAACAGACGCGAAGGGGGACATAGAATATGTAAACCCGAAATTAACTGATATTACTGGCTACCAAATTGAAGACCTGATTGGCAAGAATCCAAGGATATTTAGTTCTGGGGAAAAACTAAAAATCGAATATAAAATTCTGTGGGACACAATCACCTCAGGAAACGAATGGCAGGGGGAACTTCATAACAAAAAGAAAAATGGTGATCTTTATTGGGAATCAGCTTCTATCTCTCCTATCAAAAACGAAAAGGGAAATATTACTCACTTCATTGCAATTAAAGAGGATATTACCGAACGTAAAAGAATATTAGAAGAATTAGTCCAGACTAAAGATAAAGCTGAAGAAATGAACAAGTTAAAATCTAACTTTCTTGCTAATATGAGCCACGAATTAAGAACACCTTTAATCGGGATAAATGGTTTTGCAGAATTTTTAATCGGATCTCTGAAAGATCCTGAATTAAAAGAAATGGCAGAGAATATATTAACAAGCGGCAATCGTTTGTCTGAAACATTAAACCTTATTCTGGATATCACAAAGATCGAATCTGATAAAATGGACTTCAAATTAGAGCGGGTAGATTTAATTAGCGAAATAGAAACGATAATAAATTCATTCATGGTGTATGCACATAGAAAAGGTTTATATATTAGATCATCTTTCACTAATCCTATAATTTATTTGCATACCGACAAACGTGCTATCCGGTCAATACTTAATAACCTGATAAATAATGCCGTTAAATATACAGCCGATGGTGGTGTTACGGTAAGTGTCTCTCTTTACGATAAATATATTGAAATAAAAATAATTGATACAGGAATGGGTATTCAAAAAAAAGATCAGGAAATTATTTTCGATGAATTCCGCCAGGTAAGCGAAGGTCTTAGCAGAAATTATGAGGGGGCGGGATTAGGATTAAGTATCACCAAAAAGTTAGTTGAAAAATTCGGAGGGAAAATTACTGTTGAAAGTGAATTCGGCAAAGGATCATCTTTTATTGTAATATTACCGGGCAATGAAGCAAAAGCAAAAAAAGAAATACTGTTAAAGGAAACACGAAAACCGGTAATAACACTAAACCTAAATAAAGTTAAACCTATTGCTTTATTAGTTGATGACGACCCTTTTGTTTTCAATGTGCTCAAAAGATATTTGAGTGAAGTTGTTGAATTGGAATCAATTTCCGAAGCTAAATCTGCAATTAATATGGTCAAAAAGAAAAAATTCGATATGATATTTATGGATATTAATCTCAGGCGCGGCTTAGACGGAAAGCAAGCTACACAAGAAATTAGGAAAATAAATGGTTATGAAACTATCCCAATTATTGCAACGACAGCTTATGCTATGCCGGCTGACAAGGAAGAATTCTTGGCAGCCGGTTGTTCTCATTACTTATCAAAACCTTTTATGAAGCAAAGTGTTTTGAATTTAGTTGAAGATATATTAAGTATCAGTCAAAAGACCACATAGAAACCATGCCCCATATTCTGTCCCTTCCTCCTGGTATTTCGATGACTGAAAGGAGCGCTCGCCCCGTTCGCGTGAAAAAATCCTCGGAATAAAGTTGTCATTTCAGCTCTACTCTAATTAAAAATAAAGAAGCCCGGCGATGGGGGTGACACCGGGCTTAACTCTGTTATATCAAAGGGTAGGGGAGTACCCTTCGAAAGAGTTAATTGAAATGTAAATCTTATAATTTGTTTTGTCAAGGAATAAATAATTCATGTTACACAGACAATGTCAGACATAAATGTAGCGAAGTGCAAAACCTCGGAGGTTTCTCATTATGTCATAATAATATTTTGCGTAAAGTGAGTAAATAAATTTTTTTTGTCCCAGTTCAAAATATCTCTGCCGGTGGTCAAGTAACCATAGATTGGAATTACATTTCCGTAAGGCTCCGCTTCTCATTCTCGCATTCTGGTAATTGCTAATAATTATGTCTGGTAGATTTCAATAGAAATACTCCAATTATTTTTAATTCTCAGATTGGAACAATAACAGAAAAGAAATTCTGGCTTAGCTTATTTGATGAGAACCGGTTGTTTATTTCAATGTCTGCATTTTATGAATGGAAAAAAGAAGGTACAAAGAAAATCCCCTATAGAATATTTCTCCCAGATGAAGAACTCTTTTTCGCTCCCGCCATTTACTATATAGACAAAAGGAAAATGGAATTAGAACCAGCATCATTTTAATCGTAGTAATTTAATTTACCAAATTCCTTTATCTTTAAAAAATATATTATTCAAATGGCATAAATATTGTTCATTCTTTCAACATTATTTCTTTTACGTTTTTGGTCATCGCGAGTTAAAAATTCTATTTTCTATAAATACTAGTAAGATATTACACTGAATCTAATAAATAGCTCTCACATGAAAAATATTAAATGGCTGTATTAATTGCTAATAAAAGTAAACCATTACTATATAATATCATCTTATTTGCTATTAATGAAAATTTTAATCATCCAAAATATTCCGTTCTTATTCCCAAGCATAAGCATTTCAAAACCCGTATTAATGAATTAATACCAACTCTGAATCCGGAAATTAAAACTTTAGGTAAGCAATATTTACACGTAAATATTGCTGCAATAAGTAATAATTTCTACTTCTGTTACTTGTGCATCTTATTCCCTCTCGCCTTTATAATCATATATTATTTATTTCAGAGGAAGAATATTTCCAAATTAAAAACATACGAACATCTGCTTCAAAAGAGTGAGGAAAAATTATCAAAGGAAATTCAAAAGTTTAATAGAGACCATGCTTTTACCTCTGCTATAAATCAACTTATCGTCAAAGAAAAAAATAATGATAAACTTATTAAATCAATTATTGAAATAGCTGAAAATATCGGAACGTTTAATTATGCTTGTTTCGGCGCCTGGGATAAGAAATATGAAACAATAGATGATCTAAATAATCATGTAAAATGCATATTGAGTGGAAGGAATGAAAATAATTGGTTATTCAAAAATTATAACCTGGTTGCTAATCTCTTTCAAAAAATCAATTCCCAGTTTATTATAAATGATCTACAAATAGACGATATAAATTCTCTAAACCTTGACACTTCAGTTGCATCTGGAATTAAATCGCTTGCCATATTCCCTCTAAAATTAGAGACTCATAATAAAAACATAATAGTTCTTGGTTCATCTAAAAAAAAATTCTTTAATCTAAATGAAATAAATCTCTTAAACGAATTGATAAATGATATCGGTTATGCAATGGATAATAATATTCATGAAGAAGAAAAGAAACAAATTGAGTTAGATAATCAAAGACTTATTTCCCTTATTCATAATACTTCTGATTTTATTGCCCTCTCTTCAATAGACAATAAAACTTTATTTATGAATAATTCAGCTAAAACTTTAGTCGGCTTGGAGTCTGAAACTGACTTATCTTCTTTTGTTGTAAAAGATTTTTTAACTCCCGAAGCCTGGCAGCAAAGAGAAGAAATTGAGGTACCTTCCTTAGACAGAAATGGGTTTTGGGAAGGGGAGTCTTCTTTAAGAAATATTAAAACTAATGAATCTATTCCCGTTACTAAAAATATTTTTTATATAAAGGATTTAAAGACCAGACAAATATTAGGTCTTGCTTCTATCGGACGCGATATGACTATGTGGAAAAAATGTGAAGCAGAACTTATAGCAGCAAAAGAAAAAGCCGAGGAAATAAATAGATTGAAATCAAATTTCCTTGCCAATATGAGCCATGAACTACGCACTCCAATGAGCGGCATATTAGGTTTTGCAGAAATTCTAAATGATGAAATTAAAGACGCTGATCAAAAGGAACTTATCAGCATTATCTTTTCCGGCGCTGCAAGGCTAATGCAAACATTAAATCTAATCCTTGATCTATCCAGTATCGAAGCTGGGCAAGTTCAACTAAATCTAAAAGAAACAAATATTGCGCAAATTGTTAATGATTCGGTAAAACCATTTGAGGGATTTGCCCACACTAATAATTTAACTCTGGAAATAATTATAAAAGATGATAAGGCTGTCTCTGAGGTCGATGAAAAACTGCTCACCCAGGTTATTCGTAATTTAGTTAACAACTCTATAAAATTTACCGAAAAGGGTAGTATTAAGATAATTGTTAATAAAGCCATCTTGGAAAATAAATTATGGTCTGAAATTCAAGTTGTCGATACCGGTATTGGTATTCCGGAAGATAAATTGAATCTTGTTTTTGAAGAATTTCGGCAGGTTAGCGAAGGATTAAGTCGCAATTATGAAGGTTCCGGAATCGGACTGACAATTACTAAAAAAACAGTTGAAATGATGGGAGGCATTATTACTGTTGAAAGTATTGAAGATAATGGCTCAGTCTTTACAGTAAGATTTCCGTATTCTTATAAAAATAATGAATACGACATACTTCATTCTCTTGCAGACGTAGATTCCAAAAAAAACGTTTTATCAAAATTAAAAATTATTCCCGAGATATTATTAGTCGATAATGATAATTACACAGTGTCTTTTATAAAACACGTACTTAAAAAATTCTGTAATTTAAATATTGCTAAAGAAGGATTAAGTGCAATAGAACTGGTAAAAGAGAAAAAATACGATGTAATTTTTATGGATATTAACTTAGGCTTTGGTATGAACGGTATTGAAACAACTAAAGAAATAAGAAAAATTAAAGGGTATGAGTCTACGCCTATAGTTGCTCTTACAGCATTTTCAATGGCAGGCGATAAAGAAAATTTTCTATCCCAAGGTTTAACTCACTATTTGTCAAAACCCTTCTTGACAAAAGATCTAAAAAATCTAGTTGAGAAAATCCTTTTGTCGATTTAATTTCATTGCCCTTAACTCAAAACCAGACTGCCTGCCGAGAGTGTTGCACAACTTCCAGCTGTCATATCGAAGGAGTAATCGACTGAGATATCCCACGTTCAACTAGCTATACATGGGATTTCTCCCTCCGGTCGAAATGACAATTTGGAGTTGTGCAACAGCCTCTGCCGGCAAGATTGCCGTGCTCTGTTTATTGCCCAAAATGAAAATTTTAGCTGCTTTTCATTCCACTCAAAATCAGGTTTGATAGATCGGATGATAAATGACATCAACACTTGCAAATATTTCGAAAATCCTACTACCCAAAGATGGATAGCCCACCATCTCCTATATTTTTTTATTAGGAGGCAATTGGTTTTTTAATTCTGATTTGTTTATATTTCCATTATTATTTATGACGTGACATGACATATTATATTCCAAAGGATTTCCCATTACATTAATAACTTTATGAAATGATTTATTCAATCTCTAAACATAAAGTAATATTTATTCTTTGGATTATTTCC
>JAJYCM010000078.1 GCA_021778375.1 Bacteroidota bacterium | reverse complement strand
AAATATCAAAAGCATATTTAGCTCGCTTATTCCCTTCTTTTATGGCGGCAATTAATTCCCTCATATCGCTGCTAACGCCGCTAATTCCAATCAAACCGCTATGTTTATTTAGGAGAGTGCCGGCTTCGCTTAAAGAAAGACCTTCCTTCCCCATTATATAAAGAATCAGTGATGGGTCTGCGTCGCCACTTCTGGTTCCCATAATCAACCCCTCAAGCGGTGTAAAGCCCATAGACGTATCGACCGATATTCCGTTTTGAACAGCCGACATACTGCAACCGTTTCCAAGGTGAGCGGTAACAATTTTTAGATCATTTATATTCTTTCCCAAAAGCTCTGCGGCTTTATGAGCGACATAAGAGTGAGATGTCCCGTGGAATCCATACTTTCTAATTTTGTGTTTCTTATAAAGTTCATAAGGTATACCATATAAAAAAGATTTAGGTGGCATTTTGGTATGAAATGCGGTATCAAAAACAGCACATTGAGGAACGTTAGGTAAAATTCTTTTTACAGCTTGAATACCCTTAATATTGGGGGGATTATGGAGAGGCGCTAATTCAATATTATCCTGAAGCACTTGCATAACTTCATCGGTAATTAAAACAGAATCTGAGAAAGTTTCACCTCCGTGAACAACTCTGTGACCAACGGCTTCAATATCATCCTTAGAATCAATAACGCCATGATTTTTGCTAAGGATTACTCCAAGCACGTATTCAATCGCAATAGTATGATCTAATATTTCTCCGACTATTTTTATTCCATCTCCGTCATAGCGAGAATGTGAAAGCACTGCGCTGCTCATTCCGATTCTTTCTACAAGGCCTTTTGCAAGGGCATTTTTCTCTTTTGTGTCGATAAATTGATATTTGATAGATGAACTGCCGCAGTTTAGGACAAGAATTTTCATGTTATTTTCTTTACAAATTTTTAGTTGATAACTTTATGCTACAATTATTTCCGGAATAATCTTTCCATTTTCATCGTACTTATAGAAACCTTCACCGGTTTTTTTACCAAGCTTTCTTTCTCTAACTAATTTTCTAAGGATAGGACAAGCGCGGTAACGGGGTTCGCCGAGAGTTTTCCAAAGAGTTTCCATCCACGCAAGGACTTCATCAAGACCCATCATATCAGCCATTTCAAGAGGTCCATACTGGAAATTATATCCAAGCCTCATTGCAGTATCAATATCAGGAGCAGTAGCTACGCCTTCGAGTAAGATATACATCGCTTCATTAAGCAGAGGAACAATAGCACGAGTAGTAACAAATCCAGGATATTCATAAACTTCGACAGGGGTCTTCCCTATTTTAGCGGCGAAAGCTTTTACCAATTCAACAGTCTTGTTAGAAGTATGCAAACATTTAACTAATTCGACCATAGGTATTTTGGGAACAGGATGAAGGAAGTGCATACCGATCATTTTTTCAGGGCGGCTTGTGGTTTCAGCCAGTTTTGTAAGACTTAAAGTAGACGTATTTGAAACAAAAATAGTATCTTTTTTCGCAATAGAATCAAGTTCCATAAAAATTAATTGTTTCAGATTAAAGTCTTCGTCAACTGCTTCAATAATCAAGTCATATTCATTAACTGAATTTAATGACAACTCCCATTTAATACGCCCAAGGATGGATTTTTTTTCTGACTTAGTCATAGCCCATCGTTTTATTTCCCTATCAATTGATTCGGCTAGGTCTTCCTTAGACTTTTGCAAATGTTCCGCATCCTTTTCAATAATCAGGACATCCATCCCGGCAGCAGCGATAGTATGAGCAATTCCCTGCCCCATGACTCCTGCGCCGATAATTGCAACACTATTGATATTACCAACATCAGATTGAACCGATTTGGTTTTACTTAAAAGATCCTCTAATCTAATATTTTCATTTTGCATTAAAATTAACCCTAAATAATTCCACTTTGAATTAAATAACTTTATAATTTAGAAATCTTTTTTCCTAAATATGGCAACCGAAATTCCCAAAGTTAAAACTAAGAATAACAACGAAGTTAATATCGGTTGGTAATTAGTAATACCATGTCCGGAAGCCAGATCATAATTTGTTTTTCCCATTAACTCGGAAGTTTTTGGTAAAAAATAATAAGCGAAGTCAATCAAACCTTTTATAAAACTACTCTGAATCAAAACGCTTAGCGTATATTTTGCCGTGTACAATGCCGGGCTAACAATCAAGAATAATAGATACGCAATCATCATGCCAAGGGTAGAACTTTTAGTTATGATACCGAATAAGACAATTATAGAGTAAAGAGTTGAAAAGATAAAAGTAATTGTAAAAATGGTTAAAAGAAATTCAAAGTTCCAAATTGAAAATTTAAGGGAAAATATCAGCCACACTCCAAGGATTAAGAAGGCGATATTTAGAAATACGACAAGAATGCCGCCGAAGAATTTTCCAAGAAGCAGTTGTTCCCGGGAAATGGGTTTTGATAAGAGCAAATCGATATTTCCTTTTTCGAGCATAATAGGGATAAAACTTGCGCTTGAAAATATTGAGAGTAACAGACAAATCAGAGTAATGGGTGAAACGAACATCATTTCAAGTGAATTTACCGCAGTAAATACATCCGGCTGCATTCCCGGGGCGAACATCTTTTCAATTCCAGTTAGATATAGAATCAGACCGACAAATATTATAGTCAATATAGAAATTACAAAAAAGAAAATAAAAACTTTTCTTGCTAAGGCTTCGCGAAGGGAGTACCAAGTTACCGTTATAATATTTTTCATTTGAGACCGCCTTTTTCAGATTCGCTAATAAGTGAAATAAATATTTCTTCGAGAGAGTTTTTTTGTTGAACAATTTCCTTTACCATTATACCGTCACCGCGGAGCTTATCCAAAATATTATTCAGCTCATTAGCGTCCAAGACCTTCAGATTACAATAACCGTCATTTAATTTTGATATTTGAAAAATACCCTGGTATTGTTTGATAAAGCTATCAACATTGCTTCCTTCCAGGTTTAATTTATACTCTTCATTTTTTTGAGTTAATTCCTTTACCGTGCCTTCACGGATTAACTTTCCCCTATTTAGAATTCCTACCCGGTCAGTAATTAATTCGACTTCAGACAAAAGGTGGCTATTAAGGAAAATAGTTTTAGAGCGTGATTTTAATTCAGTCAGGATATCGCGAATTTCTTTTCGTCCGATTGGGTCTACACCATCTGTAGGTTCATCAAGAAAAATTAATTCCGGATCGTTTATCAAAGCCTGAGCAAGCCCTAGTCTTTGCATCATTCCTTTGGAATAATTTTTCACTTTCGTTTTCTTCCACTGAGAAAGATTAACCAGCTCCAAAAGCTCATCTGTTTTTTTCTTTAATAAATCCCCTTCCATTCCGGAAAGCTTACCGAAAAAGTCAAGCACTTCTCCGCCTGTTAGGTAAGGAGGATATTTATGATTTTCAGGTAAATATCCAATCCTGGACTTTATTTTATAACCAGAAATATCTTCTCCTAAAATTCTAGCGCTTCCGGAGGTAGGAAAGGTAATTCCTAAAAGCAATTTAATAAGAGTAGTTTTGCCAGCGCCGTTTGGTCCTAGAAAGCCAAATATGGTACCTGCTGAAACAGTTAGATCTAAGCCAGTGAGCGCTTGGACTTTTCTTTTGCCGAATGAAGAGGAGTACACCTTCGTCAAGCCGGTAGTTTCTATTGAATTGAAATCCATAATATAAATTATTCCTAAATGATGATATTTTGTTTTTTAAATATACTTAAAATTGATGTTATGCTATTTATTATAGGGATAAATTCAGCGAAATTATTTTATTAACTCATTATTGGAAAAGAGTATAGTTATTTTAGATCTAACAAAAAAAATAATACTTAAATTTTAGAATTACTTAAGAATTAAGTATTTTTGTAAATAAAAATAAATAATTAATGTGAATTCGATAGAAAACGCCGCCTTAAAACTAATTGAAGAATACAAGAAAAGATTAATTGAAAAATCTGTAAGTGTGTCGGAATTAGAAAAAAAGAAGTATAACTATGAAGCAAACATCTACAAAGGGAAAGAAAAGCTAATATTGCTAGTTTACTTCGGTAAAAGCGGAGTAAAAACGGTATTACAAGGGAATAAAGAAACCGTACTTTACAGAGAAATAAATGATTTTCTATTCGGTGAAAGGCTTTTTGAATTTAGAGAAGAATTTACAGAACCTAAGAGCTATATAGGCACGGATGAATCGGGCAAGGGAGATTATTTCGGTCCGCTTGTTATAGCCGGAGTATTTGCAGATGAAAAGAATATAAAACTTCTTAAAGCAAAGGGAGTAAAAGACAGCAAGGAATTATCCGATAGGTCAATCAAACTTATCGCAGAAGAGATAAAAAAGATCGTTCAAGATAATTTTGAGATTATACTAATAACACCAAAAAAGTATAACGAACTTCACAGTAAGGTAAAAAATGTAAATAAAATTTTAGGATGGGGGCATGCTAAAGTTTTAGAAAATTTACTACTTCGCAATGAAGCAAAAGAAGCAATAAGTGATAAGTTCGGAGACGAAAGCCTAATAAGAAATTCATTGCAGGAAAAAGGGAGAAGTATTCTACTTCACCAATTTACTAAAGCCGAAAAATATACAGCGGTAGCTGCGGCTTCAATATTGGCAAGGGAAAAAATGGTGGAATGGTTCGATATTCAGAATAGGATGTTAAAGATAGAATTGCCGAAAGGTGCTTCAAACGCGGTTAATGAAGCAGCCAAACAGATAATTAAAATCTACGGTACGTCAAAGCTTGGAGAGATAGCTAAGCTACATTTTAGGACTACCGCAAAATTAATGTAAATTTGCCAAACGGATGGCATGGTAATCATTGAAAATAAAGGATTAATAATGGCAGCAAGTTCAAAAGTAAAAAGAATTGGGATATTAACCGGCGGTGGAGACTGCCCCGGGTTAAATGCAGTAATAAGAGGAGTAACAAAACCTGCACAGGACTATGGAATGTCTGTACTAGGAATAATTGATGGTTTTGAAGGATTAGTAGAAGGAAGAGCAAAAGAACTAAAGAACGATGATGTTTCTGGAATATTAGCTCGCGGCGGAACAATTCTAGGATCATCGAATAAAGGCGATCCATTCCATTGGCCTATTCAAAAAGACGGCAAGATAGAGATAGCAAATAAATCGGAAGCGGCATTAAGGAACTATCAAGCATGGAATTTGGATGCGTTGATTGCAATAGGCGGAGACGGAACAATGCATATCTGCAAAAAACTCGGTGAAATGGGAATGAATATGATTGGAGTTCCAAAAACGATTGACAACGATCTTGAAGCTACCGATCTTACATTCGGTCACGATTCTGCAGTCTATGTAGTTGCTGAAGCGCTTGATAGACTTCATACAACAGCCTCTTCGCATCACCGTGTTATTGTTGTTGAAGTAATGGGAAGATATGCTGGATGGATTGCACTAAACGGCGGTTTAGCAGGAGGAGCAGACATTATATTAATCCCGGAAATTCCTTTTTCATGGGATCGAGTTTACGACAAAATATTGAAAAGAGAATTAATGGGGAAGAAATTCAGTTTAGTTTGCGTTTCGGAAGGAGCCAAACCTATGGACGGAGAGATGGTTATTAAAGGGCAGGACATCAAACGTCATGACCCGGTTCAGCTTGGTGGTATAGGCGAATTAGTCGCAAAGAAGATTGAAGAAAATACAAACAGAGAGACGAGAGTTACAGTACTTGGTCATTTGCAGCGTGGCGGCAGTCCGACTCCTTTTGACAGGATACTTTCGACAAAATTCGGAGCATTTGCTATACAACTTGCGGCAAACAAAAAATTCGGAAGAATGGTTGCTCTAAAAGGCAGCGATGTAAAAAATGTCAGAATTGAAGAAGCAATTTCGCATCAAAAGTTAGTGCAGCCGGACACCCAAGCAGTATTTGCAGCAAAGGCAGTTGGAATTTCATTTGGGGAATAAAAACGAAATACTGCAAAAATATTTTATATTGATTGTTGATTTTGGAGAGTGTTAAAATTATATTTGATATTCAAATTTGAAAAGATGATTAATAATAGCCGGGGTCGTAGTTCAGTTGGTTAGAACGCCTGCCTGTCACGCAGGAGGTCGCGAGTTCGAGTCTCGTCGGCCCCGCTCAGATAAAACCTTGTAACATAAAATGTTGCAAGGTTTTTTTGTTTTAAAGAAAATACAGGGATATTGAAATGTTCTCGAAAATGTTCTCGAAATTGAGGGTGTTTTGCAAAAGGGGTGAATTATTTCTTCTCTATGTTCACTTTAGCTTTATTCTATAATGTTAAGATAAGCGCTAGGTATTTTGGTGGAGTTTTGGGCTTTGAGGGTGGGCGGAATTTTTGTTGGTTTGGAAATTGTACCGGCACGGGAGTTTTCAATTAACAGTAATTAATTATCAGTTAGCAGTGAGTAAAAGAGAAAAGAAAATAATTATTTAGGGATTTGTTGCTTGACGAAAATGAAAATTAAAGTTCTTGTTATAAATAATAATTGTTTTTTATTAATCCATTCCTTAATTTATTTCAGGTACTATTTTTATTAATTAGCTGTGGGGTTCTAAAGCTTGAATTTTTAAAATAATGATAATAGAGGGGGACTCTATAGCGGGGGTACCAATCTATATAACTCAATTCTAAACTTTATTAGCCACATAAATAGTTAAATAGCTGTTTAGTATACACATTGCTCTTTCTTAAAAGCTGAATGTAATTAATAATACACAGCGCTGAAGCGTGGAATCTAACTATATGCAATTCGGGTAAAAGGATTTACTTGCGCTAAAAAAGGAATTTTTTGAAATATGTAGAATGATTTCTCATAATATATATTATTTGATTCTAAAATAAGGAGTTAATATTATGATGTGTTTTATATCGATAATTGTCACTTTTATTTTTTTCGGTTTGTTGGGCTATGAACTATCAACGAAATATTCATTAAAACTAGGTTACACAAAAAGCCTATGGATTGTTGTCTTTATTCTATTATCATTTTTATTTTATTTTATTGCTAGGAACATTCGATTATTTTAATTTTTTGACTTTAACATAAGGCTAAGTCGAGTCTTAGTAAGTTTTATTCTTGGATTTACAGTTGGAGTATTTGTACTTCGTATAAAAGCAAATTCCATGTTTAAGGGTACTTCTAAAAACTAGCTTTTATAAAAACTTAACGCAGAGAACGCAAAGAATACGCAAAGTTCGCAGAGAATCTGCCTACCGAGGGCGTTGCAGAACTCTCCTATTTAGTCTCGAACGTAAAGAGAGGTCTCATACTGTCGAAAATGGGATTTCTCCCTCCAGTCGAAATGACATCTGGAAGTCGTGCAACGCCCTCTACCGGAAGGCAGGTATAGAAATTTTTAGAAGCGCCCTCAATATAATTGTAGAAAATGAGGTTCCGATATTATAATTATCCAATTCTATTTTTGATTTTAACAATAAAAAACGGATGGGGAATATTGCTCCATCCGCTAATAAACTAGAAACAACTTCATACTAAGAACGGGTAATTACATTTCCTCAATTATTTTGTTAAATGTTGAGCTGGGACGCATAACCGCAGAAGTTTTTATTTCGTCAAGTAAATAATAGCCTCCGAGGTCGACTGGATTTCCTTGTATAGAAATCATATTATTTATGATTTTAGCATCATATTTTTTCAGCTCTTCGAACATTTTAGAGAAGCGTGATTTTAATTCAGAGTCTTTATTTTGTTCGGCTAATGCCTGAGCCCAGTAAAAAGCAAGATAGAAGGAACCGCCTCTATTATCAATCTCGCCTGCTTTGCGTGAAGGATAGCGGCCGTTTTCCAAGTATTTACCGATTGCAATATCCAGAGTTTCAGCTAAAAGTGCAGCTTTGGTATTTTTAGTTTTTTCAGCAATCATTTCGAACGAAGGGACAAGTGCACAATATTCGCCTAACGAATCCCACCTCAAATGGTTCTCTTTAATTAATTGCTGAACATGTTTAGGCGCCGAACCTCCAGCACCCGTTTCAAATAATCCCCCACCTTTTAATAATGGTATAATAGAAAGCATCCTTGCACTTGTTCCCAATTCAAGGATCGGGAATAAATCAGTTAAATAATCGCGAAGCACATTTCCGGTAACAGAAATTGTATCTAATCCTTTTCTGACTCTTTCCAGAGTATATTTCATTGCGTCTACAGGATTAAGGATTTTAATTTCAAGTCCCTTTGTATCATATTCCGGCAAATACTTTTTAACTTTTGCCATAATCTCTCTATCGTGTGCTCTGTTCTCATCAAGCCAGAAAATTGCTGGAGTAGAAGAAACTTTAGCACGGTGTACCGCAAGCTTTACCCAATCTTTAATCGCTTCATCTTTAGCTTGACACACTCTGAAAATGTCTCCTGATTCAACTTGCTGCTCAAGTAAAGTATCACCGGAAGAACTTACAACTCGAATAATTCCATCTCCTTTAGCTTCAAAGGTCTTATCATGCGAACCATATTCTTCAGCTTTCTGCGCCATCAACCCGACGTTGGAAACTGCGCCCATAGTCGACGGATCGAACTGACCGTTAGCCTTGGCGTTCTCAATAATCTCTTCATAAATTGTAGCATAGCACCGGTCCGGGATCATTGCAATACAATCTTGAAGCTCATCTTTACGGTTCCACATCTTTCCACCGTCCCTAACGACATTAGGCATTGAAGCATCAACAATTACATCATTAGGCACATGAAGATTAGTTTTACCTGTCCTAGAATCAACCATTGCAAGCTGCGGCTGGTATTCATAGACCTTATTAATATCGGCTTCAATTTCTAGTCTTTTTTCTTCAGGAAGTTTCTTTATTTTTTCCAGTACATCCATAAGACCGTTGTTTAAATTAGCACCGATTTCTTTAAGAACATTTTCATGTTTTTCGAGCGCATCTTTAAAGTAAACCCAAACTGCATGACCGAACATTATAGGGTCGGATATTTTCATCATCGTAGCTTTAAGATGCAGTGAAAGAAGTACATTATTTTTTTTAGCTTCCTTAATTTGTTCGGCGTAGAATTTTCTTAACTCCTTAACATTCATAATCGAAGCATCAATTATTTCACCGGGAAGAAGTTTAAGTTTTTCTTTTAACACAGTCACATTGCCTTTAGGATCAACGTATTCGATCTTAACTATATCTTCTTTTGTTAAAGTAACAGATTTTTCGGTACCGTAAAAATCTTTTTGGCTCATATACACAACCCGGGTTTTTGAACCTGATTTAGGCCATGGCTTCATCATTTTATTAGGATATTTTTTAGCAAATTCTTTAACCGAAGCTGCCGCACGCCTATCCGAATTACCTTCTCTTAAAACCGGATTAACTGCAGAACCCAGCACTTTAGCGTACCTAGTCTTAATTGCAATCTCTTCTTCGTTTTTTGGATCTTCAGGGTAATCAGGAATTTTATAACCTTTATCCTGCAATTCTTTTATTGCGGCATGGAGTTGAGGAATTGATGCGCTGATGTTTGGAAGCTTTATTATGTTAGCGTCGGGGTTTTGTGTTAGTTCTCCTAATTCAGCTAGATAATCCGGTATTTTTTGATTAGAAGTTAAGTTATCGGGAAAGTTCGCAAGGATTCTACCGGCAAGAGAGATATCTTTTTGCTCAACTACGACACCTGTTCCTTTTAAGAAGGACTTTACTACAGGCAGCAAACAATAAGTTGCAAGAGCCGGGGCTTCATCGATTTTGGTCCATATTATTTTTGTTTCCATTAGTTATACTCACCTATTTTTAGAGAAATGATATTATAAGTTTTATAATTAAATACTAAAATACTGAATCTTTAAGAATTATTAAAAGATATTTTTAAATGTTAGACCTTTAAATTGTTGATTACTTTGAAATCAATAGACCAAGCAGCTTAAATTATGGAGATTTTTTATCTATACTATTTTTTACAAAATGTAATTTTTCCCTTGAAGCATTACAATAACCTAAAATTTATTGATTCAGGCGCAGGTATCCTGTACTGGCCTAAAAAAAAGTAAGTTCTAATCATTGAGGAAACTTGGATAAAATAGTTTAATTAGGTTTTGGAGTGGCCGAGTTTAATTTTCATTATAAAAATATAAAGTGAGAGTATAAATGTAATGAAATTTGCGATAATTACAGGAAGTGACGAAATCATAATTCCATAAATGAACCACAACAATACGCCTATTGTAGTAAGAGCAAACATTCCAAGGGAGATGTCCTGAATTTCTTTAGTCTTATGCACTTTAATAGCTTGTGGAATGAAAGCTATTGTAGTACAAGCTGCAGCAAAATATCCGAATAAATTTCCAGTCAATATAATCCTTTAGGTTTTAATTTTTTAAGACAGTGTTCGTAATAAGGATACTTCTAAAAACTAGTTAAAATAAAGCAGAGGTTAAAATATTATTGTTATTTGAATTAACTCAGTAATAA
>JAJYCM010000077.1 GCA_021778375.1 Bacteroidota bacterium | reverse complement strand
AGAGGTATAAGAAATATTTCTCTACTCCGAAATGTTTAACGATTTCCAAAAGAGTGTGATGCGAATATGCCGATAAAATAGATTGGGTTATTCCCATTTTTCTTATATAATCTAAAACATCTTCAGCATCGGGAAATAATTTTGTCTCAAATTTTAGGCTTTCATATTTGTTAATCCATTCTAGCCCGAGTTCTTCAAATGAGTACAACGAAAAATCCAATCCTGCTTTTTCATAATATTCTTTTACAGGAAAAGTAAATATATTTTTATAATCCGCAATAGAAATCGGATCTAAATATCTATTTGTAAGTATGCCGTTGATTATTTCCAAGCTAATAGAAACATCATTAAGTAATGTTCCGTTCCAATCCCATATTATGTGGTGGTATCTTTTAATCATCTGTCCAAAATTGATTTATGAAAGATATTGAATTGCAGAAAAAATATTCTTACTTCAAAGAATTTTATTTTCAATGAAATAGCTCATTTTTAGCAAGTCCATCTCATTGAATTGATTAGCAAGTAGCTGCATCCCGATGGGAAGTCCTTCTGAATTTTTTCCGGTGGGAATATTGATTCCCGGAATACCCGCAAGATTTGCTGAAGTTGTAAAAATATCGCTTAAATACATTTCAATTGGATCGCTTGTCTTTTCGCCTATCTTAAAAGCCGTAAAAGGCGAAGTGGGAGTTAAAATTACCTCCACGTTTTTAAATGCATTGTCAAAATCGTCCTTAATAAGCCGTCTTACTTTTTGAGCTTTTCGGTAATAGGCATCATAATAACCAGCAGAAAGAACGTATGTACCGAGCATTATCCTTCGCTTAACTTCCTTTCCAAATCCTTCGGAACGAGATTGTTTGTACATATCAGGCAAATTGGAATCTTGCGCTGCACGGTATCCATATCTCGCACCGTCGTAACGGGCGAGGTTTGAAGATGCTTCGGCAGTCGTTAAAATATAATATGTCGCAATTGTGTATTCAGTATGCGGTAAACTTATTTTTACGATTTCAATATTGTTTTCTTTTAGCTTTTCGATGATCGAATCGATTGAATCTTTTACCTCTGGCGATATTCCTTTTCCGAAATACTCCTTTGCAATACCGATTCTAATTTTTTTATCTAAGGTTAAATTTTTAGAAAATTTTGGGACAACCTTATCCGTTGAGGTAGAATCAAGTTCGTCTTTCCCGGATAGAATTTCAAGTACCAAAGCTACATCTTCTACGTTTGTAGCGAAAGGTCCGATTGTGTCAAATGAAGAAGCAAAGGCTGTTAAGCCAAATCTTGATATTCGTCCGTATGTTGGTTTTAGCCCGTACACTCCACAAAAAGATGCAGGCTGCCTTATAGAACCGCCTGTATCCGTGCCCAAGGAAACATCGCAAAGTTGAGCAGCAACCGCAGCGGCAGATCCTCCGCTTGAACCTCCGGGTACCCGGGTTATATCTGTTGGATTTAAAACATTTCCAAATGCGGAGTTTTCGTTTGAAGATCCCATCGCAAATTCATCGCAGTTCGTTTTTCCGATGATGATCGCATCTTCATCAATTAATCGTTGAACTGCTGTTGCTGTGTATATTGAATTAAAATCTTTTAAGATTTTTGAGGAACAGGTCGTAGGTTTATCTTTGATTGATAGGACGTCTTTTACTGCTATAACTAATCCGGCTAACTTTCCGTGTTCTCCTGTTTTTATCTTTTCTTCTATCCTTTTTGCATCGATCAGGGCATCATCCGAAAAAACGAAATTAAAAGCATTGAGATTTTTTTTCTTCTCGATTTCTGATAGAAAGAATTTGACATTTTCTACCAAAGAAAGTTTGCCTTCTTTGATTTGTAGACGTTTTTCTGAATAATTTTTATAAGGCAACAAATAAAATACCGATCTGGTTATAGATATTGATAGTAACTTTCTTCAAAAAATAAAAGCTATTATTTGAAAACACCGGGAACCAACTAAGCTTCCTTATCGTCGGGCTTTTTATCCGGAGTAGAGGCAGGAGTTTTTATCTCTTCATCAACATCTTTTAATGCTTTCTTGAATTCCCGAATTCCTTTGCCCAGGCCTTGTGCAAGATCTGGGATTTTTTTTGAGCCGAAAAGTACCATCACTACTAACAAAATAATTAACAGTTTACCGAAACTTAAATCTTCAAACATTTAATCACCTATATTTTTAAATTCTTTTTCCAATTGTATAATTATAAAAGCGTAATTGCTATTTTTTACCTGACTTATCTTCCTTATCTGGTGTAATCTTTATTTCATCTTCAACGTCTTTAAGAGATTTTTTAAATTCTCGAATTCCTTTACCCAAACCTTGAGCAAATTCAGGCAATTTTTTTGAACCGAATAAAAGTAAAACAACTACAGAAATAATTAATAATTCGCCCGTTCCAATATTATCAAACATTTTATCACCTAATCGTTAATTCATAAAATTTTTTACAATTGCACCTAATACCAAACTGCCGTCGTTCTTACCTAAGACCGGATTGCAGGCTCTTTCCGGATGCGGCATCATTCCTAAAATATTTCCTCCTTTGTTCACAATGCCGGCTATATTCATCATAGAGCCGTTTGGATTTGATTCATTATCGGACTTTCCATCGCTTGAAGTGTACTTAAATACTATTTGATTATTCTTAACTAAAGATTTCAAAGTATCGCTATCCGCAAAGTAATTTCCTTCACCGTGAGCAATTGGAATTTTCAAAGGTTTACTTTTGACTAATCCTTTGGTGAAAAAGGTCTCATTATTTTCTACTGAAAGATAAACATCTTTGCATACAAATTGAAGCGATTTATTTTTCAGCAAAACACCCGGTAACAATTGTGCTTCAAGCAATATCTGAAACCCATTGCAAATACCTATTATGTGACCGCCTTTTTGGGAGAAATTAATTACGGAATTCATAATAGGGGAGAAACGGGCAATTGCACCGGTGCGCAGGTAGTCACCGTAAGAAAATCCGCCAGGTAATACTATCACATCACAATCTTGCAGATTAGTATCTTTGTGCCATAAAAAAGTCACATCGAGACCGAGAATTTTTTTCAATGCATAATATGCATCATGATCACAATTAGAGCCTGGAAAAACAACTACTCCGAACTTCGGCTTCATAAAATCTCTTCCAAAGTATATTCATAATCTTCTAAATTTGGATTGATGAGGAGTTTGTCACAATATTCGGTTACTTCTTTCTCTGCTGAAGATCTAATTTCTGTGTCCACAATAAATTCCACATACTTGCCGATTCTTGTTTCTTTAATATTATTGAATCCAAGATGTTTGGCACCTTTTTCAACTGCCATTCCTTGCGGATCCAAAATGGACGGTCTTCTTTTAACTAATACTTTTGCTTTGAACAAATTAATTCCTATTCGTAAAATAATTTAAAAATATGCTCAGTTTTTCTTAGAAAGCAAGTAAAAAATATGCCGAAAAATACCAAATAGAATAATGAAAACAAATATAAAGAAAAGAGCTTTTCCGGATGTGACGGCAAGAAGGATAACTGAAATAAGGATGAATCCAAAGTGATAAGGCTTTTTCCTGATTTCTTGAAAGGTAAACTTTGGAAGGGTATCGTACTTAATTGTGCTTACCATTAAAAATGAAAGTAGTATCACTATAGGTATTATAAACTTTGAATAAGGTTCAGCAAATCTACCGAACTGTGGTTCATAATAAATCAAAATGAACGAAGCAAGTGCTATCCCCGAGGAGGGAATAGGTAATCCTTTGAAAAATGATTTGTCGAATCCGACAAGCTGCACATTAAACCTTGCTAATCTGAAGCCCCCGGCAAGAACTAAAAGAGAGCTAATTATAATTCCCAGCGTATTATAATTAAATAGGAAAATCTTAAAAATTAAAAAAGCGGGTGCCGCACCAAAGCTTAGAAGATCGGCCAGAGAATCAAGCTCTACACCAAGTTTGCTGCTGGAGTTTGTAAGGCGGGCTACCACGCCGTCAAGGGCATCAAAAACTGCTGCAATAATTATTAGCCATGCTGCATAAATATAGGATTGTTCGCTTGTATTAATTATCGAATAATAACCGCAAAACAAATTCATTGCGGTAAAAAGATTTGGAATAATGGAGTGGGTATTTCTAGGAGATTTCATTGATTTGAAGTATGCTCAAATAAAATTGTTTCTCCGGCTTTCACTTTATCTCCGGGAATTACCTTAGCTTCCCAAAATGCGGGAGCTATGATATCAACCCGGCTGCCGAATTTAATCATACCAAATCTTTCTCCCATTTTTACACTATCGCCGGTCTTAATACTATAAACGATTCTTCGTGCAATAAATCCCGCAACCTGAGTAAATAAGATACTACCGTGTTTTGTCGAAATACCAAACTCGGCTCTTTCATTTTCATCAGAAGCTTTGTCTTCAAAAGCTGCTAAGTATTTTCCGGAATAGTATTTTATGTAAACAACCTCCCCGTCAACCGGGATTCTATTTACATGAACATTTAATGGAGACATAAAAATAGAAATCTGTTTTGCTTCACCGTTTATAAATTTGTGGTCAAAAACATTTTTTACCAAAAGTATTTTCCCGTCTGCAGGGGAAATGATTACGTTATCCCTATTCGGTGTTTTTCTATCCGGATCGCGAAAAAAGTATAAAGAAAAACCTAAAAACAATATTGATAAAAATACAATAAAAAATTTTATAAAAGAATTATGAATTAGAAAACTTATTGAAATAAGTAAAAAACTAAATCCTACTATGGCGCCGAGTGTCGAATATCCATATTTAGTAAACATCTTTTAACTACTCGTCATATTTAATAATTTGTCTGTGTAATGCCTAATCTCTGCGGATGTTGATAGCTTAAATGGATCAATTAATCTATCTTCTTTATTCATTGAAAAGAATTTAATGCTTCGTGATGTAAAATCATCAACAAGAAAAATTTTGTCTTCAGATTTCCCAAAATAGCAATTCACTTCAGCTAATAAAAATCCGCGACGCTCAAAAAATGATTTTAGCACAGCGTTTACTTTTGAGCAAATTCTATAAATATGTTTTAATTCTTCGTTCGTACATAAATCAAACGTAATTAAATATCCCTCCGAAATAATTGAGTCTTTTCCTTCTCCAAAATGAATTTCAAAAACCGGCAGGTTAAGCATTTCAGTTTCTTTTTTGGCAAAAATCTTGGAAGTCCTTTTATCAATAACATTTAAGATTTTAATGTGAAATGGGTATCTGTCATGTTTAACAACTTTAAGGCTGTTTTTTCCATGGCTTTTTACTATTGCTGCTGGGATGTGGTACTCCTTCAAGAAATCAAGGAAAAATAAATTTAACCAGGCAAATTTTTCACCAATTTTTTTTACCCTCAACTTTTTATTGCCGTTGACTAGCAAAAAGTCCGAGTATTCAAGGATTTGATAGTTATTACCATCAAAAAGAATCTCCCTTTTTCCAATTTCTTCTTGCATAAGTCTCCTGTTAAAAGTTAAACTTTAAACTTGAATAAAAATTATGAATGAGAAATTATAAAAAATAGATATAAAAAGTCAATCATATATGTTATATTTGTGAAAAATTAAAAAAATATTTTATTTTACTTTCGGAAAAAATCCAGATAGGAGTATACAATGAAAGGTGGCATGCAGGGGATGTTGAAGCAAGTTCAGAAAATGCAGAAAGAAATGCAAAAGGTTCAAAGCCAACTTGGAAATTTAACGGTGAGCGAAGAAGCCGGTGGTGGAATGATTAAAGCTACTGTAAATGGTAATAAAGAATTATTATCTGTTGAAATTGACCCACAAGTCATAATCCCGGCTGAGAAAGAAATATTAGAAGATTTGGTTGTGGCGGCAGTTAACAAAGCGCTTCAATCGGCTAATAAGTTGGCTGAAGAGGAAATGGCTAAAGTCACTAAAGGTATGCTGCCTCCCGGTTTAAATATTCCGGGGTTATAAATTGCAAATTGCCGAGCCTTTATTAATTGCAATTGAAGAGCTTAGTAAGCTTCCAAGTATCGGGAAAAAAACCGCTCAAAGACTTGCTCTGCATCTTTTGAAAAGCAATAATGAGGATGTTGACAGTCTTGTAAATGCAATTAAAGACCTAAAAACGAAGATTCATTTTTGTTCCAAATGCTTTAACCTTGCTACTGAGGAACTTTGCGAAGTTTGTAAAAGTTCCAAACGCGACCATTCTTTGATATGCGTAGTTGAAGAAGCAAGTGATGTCATCGCAATTGAAAAAACTCACGAATTTAACGGTGTTTATCATGTCCTTGGTGGAGTTCTTTCTCCTTTAACCGGAATTGGACCGGATTCATTAAAGATAAAGGATTTACTTAAAAGATTTGAGGATGAAGAAATTAAAGAAATTCTTTTAGCCCTAAATCCAGATACCGAAGGCGAAACTACTACCCTTTATCTTGCAAAACTTATTAAACCCTTAGGAATTAAAATTACACGGATCGCACGAGGTTTGCCCATCGGCGGGGACCTGGAGTTTGCCGATGAGGCAACAATCGGTAGAGCTGTTTTAGGCAGAATTTCACTCTGATGGCTGAATGGTTCGTCGATTGGTTTAACTCTGAAGATTACCTTTCTGTCTACCGGCCTCATGACGAAGCCGAAGCAAGAAAATCAATCGACCTGATCCTTTCCTGTATAAAAATTAATTCAAATGCAAAAGTTCTTGATATGGGGTGCGGTGCCGGAAGACATTCTCTTGTTTTAGCAGAAAAAGGGTTTGATGTAACTGCGGTTGACTTGAGCGAGTTTCTTATTGATTTTGCTAAGAATAATGCTGCCAGATCAAATCTAAGTGTTAATTTTGTGCATTGCGACTTTAGAAAATATAAACCTACTGAGAATTTTGATTTAGCTGTTAATTTATTTTCAAGTTTTGGTTATTTTGAAAAAGATAATGAAAATTTTCAAATTTGCAATACTATATTTAACTGTCTTAATCCCGGTGGCTATTTTGTAATGGATTTTCTTAACAAGAGTTTCGTAGAAAAAAATTTAATCCCTGTCTCAGTCGATGAAAATTCTGAGCGAACGATTGTACAAAAAAGAACAATTGAAGGTGAAAGGGTTGTTAAAAAAATTATGATTCAAAGAAACGGCATCGAAAAAAGATATTTTGAATCAGTAAGGCTCTATTCTAAAGAAGAACTTCTCAATGCTCTTTCTTCTATAGGCTTTTCTGAAAGGAAAATTTTCGGTGATTTTGATGGAAATAATTTTGACTTAGAAACTTCACCACGAATTATTATTATTGTTCAGAAATGAAGTTTTATATTTTAATATTGGCAATCTTCCTTAGCGGATGTGATTTATTCACTACAAGAACTGCTGCGCCGCCAAATCAACCACGTTCAAATTATCAGCAAGCTGTTACTCCCGATATTTTAATCCAAAATCTTGTTAGCAGTCTGGCTGACAAAAATGTGGAAAATTACTTATCATGTTTCGCAGACCCGGCATACTCTCAAAAAGTTTTTACGTTTTCTGCCTCAAGCAGTGCTCTTTCACAGTTCCCGGCACTTTCGGAAAATTGGGGTATAAAAAATGAGGAACAATATTTTAATAACATGATATTGAAAGTTCCTGATAATTTGCAAATCTCCCTGACTCTTTCTAATACTTCAACTAGCCCGCAAGGCGATAGTTTATTTTATACAGCTTCCTATTTCCTAAATGTACCGACCGGCGATCCAAACTTTCCGCCTAATTATCAAGGCGATCTAAAATTTAGCATGATTAGGGATTCGCGTTCTCTTTGGACAATTTATTATTGGCAGGATTCTAAAAATAGTACTTTACCAAGTTGGAGTGAATTAAAAGGGAGGACGTATTAAAATTTTTTTTACATTTATCTTTTTTGCTGCGTTATTATTTCTCGGTTGCAAAAATCCATTTGCTCCTTCATTGGATGAAAGTTCGAATAACCCTTCCTCAACTCTTTCAGACCAATCAACAGTCGACGGTGTTTTCCAAAATTTTCAGTATGCTTATACGTTTAGAGATACTAGCATTTATGGAAATCTAATAAGCCCGGATTTTGTTTTTACTTACCATGATTATGATAACGGATATGATGTCTCCTGGGGAAGAGACGAAGAAATGAAAACTACGTATGGTCTTTTTCAAAATTCACAAAATCTAAATTTAATCTGGAACAATATTGTCCTATCGACTCAAGATTCTACAAGCGCAAATATTATTAGAGGCTTTAATCTGACAATTACTTTTAGCCCCACTGACGTTGTAACTTTAAACGGAAGGGTAAATATGTCTTTGAAAAAAAACTCCGGTAATAAATGGCTCATCACTAATTGGGTTGATGAATCAAACTTTTAATAATGTAAATTTGTATCGATAAAAAATTAAGAGTAATTATGATTTATTTTTGGATCAAGGAATCATTCAAACTTATCGGAAGAGCTAAAGCATCTTTTTTCTTATCGCTTATTTCCACAAGCATTTCCGTTTTGCTTATTTCGGCTTCTTTGCTTTCAATCAAGCTTTCTAATCAATTACAAAATGATCTTAAGAAAAATGTTAATATAAATATTTTCCTCAAAGATTCTCTCTCAGGTAGTTCAATCGCTCAAATGAGAACTGGTTTATCAAAAAGAAAATATATTAACACTATTAAATACATCGACAAAGAAGAAGCTGCGCAAAATTTCATAAAAGAAACCGGCGAAGATTTTAGAAGACTTCTTGATTATAACCCTCTTCCGGCATCTTTTACTGTTACACTGAAAGATAGTTATGTGGAGAAAGATTCGCTGAAAAAAATAATCGGTTCGATTTCTAAAATAGGAGGCGTTGACGAAGTAGTCTTTCAGCAGGAATTTATTTATAAGTTGCTAAATTATTTGTCGCGAATCAGAAAATATATTTTTGCTATTACGTTTGTACTCCTTTTTATTTCCGTTTATATAGTCTATAGTACTGTTAAATTGATTATTAATGCAAAATATGAAGAGCTTGAGACGATGAAGTTAGTCGGGGCAAAACTTTCTACTATTAAAATGCCGATAATTCTCAATTGCATCCTAATTGGTATATTTGCCGGATTAATTGCCTTAGCAGTTTTTAAAGTTGTGCAATTTTATTTTTGGAATTTTATTCCGTTCTACCAAACACTCAATTTAAATGATAATCTATATCTGATAATTTTATTAAGTATTGGACCGCTGCTTGGTTTATTTGTAAGCATTTTCTCCCTAAGAAAGATTTCGCTTAAGATTTGAAATAATTTTTTATTTCACTAATTTTCAATGAGATTCTTTGTGTTTTGTCTCACAGTAATCAATTTCTGAAAATTAAAATAATCTCAAGTTTGAAATTCATAAAATTAATAATAGTAATATTTCAACTTTCTTGTTTGGGGAACCTATTATTCTCTCAAAATTTTCCTAATTATCAAGAAAGATATCTTTCTAATCGTGCCGACTCGCTCGCCGCTCAAAATTATTTTTTACTTGCCACTGGCGGAAGTATTGATCCGCAAGAATATATTGTAGGTCCCGGAGATAGAATATATATATCAATCTCTGGTATACAAGAATTAAATTTTAACTTGATGGTTAACCAGGAGGGTTTTTTATTTATTCCGAAAGTTGGCGCAGTAGACCTTAAAAATATTTCCCTCGCAACAGCCAAAGAGAAATTATCCGCGGCTATTAACCGTTCCTACAAAAATGTTGATATGTTTATTTCTATATCGGATTTGAAAAGAATTAATGTCTCGCTTCTTGGAGATGTTCTAAAACCAGCTTCATTTGTACTATCAGGAAATTCAAGGTTGATCGATCTGATAGCCTTTTCAAATGGTATGTCAAAAACATCAAACTACCGAAACATAAAAATCATAAGTGCAGGTAATATTTCTAAGAGATATGACTTATTAAAATTCTTAAGATTTGCAGATAAAAAAAATAATCCTTTGCTTCAGGATGGAGATGCCGTAATTGTTGATAAGGTTGATAAAGTTGTTTCTATCCTCGGTGAAATTAAATATCCCGGAGCTTATGAATATCTTGATAATGAATCTGCCGCTGACATAATTGACCTTGCAGGAGGGTTTTTGACTGCTTCGAAAAAGGATACCATTGAAATTGTTAGATTTGAACCGGATGGTAAAAATCAATTTAGTCTTTATTATTCTTATAATGATTTGGTTAATAGAAATATAGTAATTAATAATAAAGACCAAATATTTATTAGAAGAATTCCGGACTATTATGTCCCCAAATATGTAGAAGTCAAAGGATGGGTCAAATATCCAGGCATTTATAAAATTGTTGAAGACCAAACCACGCTAAAAGATATTATAGAAGAAGCCGGCGGGTTTCGTAAAGACGCATCGCTAACCGAGGCTTCGCTTTTAAGAACAATGGGTACGGTCGAACATGATCCGGAATATAATAGGATAAAAGAAATTCCGAGAAAAGATATGACCGACGATGAGTATGATTATTTCAAAGCTAAGT
>JAJYCM010000076.1 GCA_021778375.1 Bacteroidota bacterium | reverse complement strand
TTAGTCAGCCCATAAATTTCTTCCTTTGGAAAACCTTTAGTTAAGGAATAAATAATAGAAACTAAATCAACACTTCTTTTCCAAACATCTAAATCTTTATGAGACCTCATACTAAAACCCCTCCCACTTTACTTTTATTCTTCCCAATTGCCCCTACTTACTGCCTTCTTCCCGCTCGTCACTCCCCAACCTGCCGCCAGGCAGGTCACTTTTCACTAATTTCCATCTCGTCATTATTCCCCCTCCACAACCTGCCGCAGGCAGGTTCACTCTTCACTTCCTTCCTACTCGTCACTTGTCACTCGTTACTAATTTGTCACTCCTCCCTACTCCCCAACCTGTCGCAGACAGGCCATTACTCCTTACTCCTGCTTGTCACTTGTTACTCGTTACTCGTCACTATCTAGTTAAACCATACTCCAGTGATACGTAAAATTCATTCCTCCTCTGACTCACATACGACAAATCACTCTGCTCCGTAGAAACATTCGTCGTTTGAAACTGCAACTTTGCGGAAAAATCATTAGTTATTTCATAACTTAAATCGGCGCCTACATACGCATAATTCGTCCTCAACCCGAATAAGAACGGCGGCTGGGGATTATTATACTGCTCGTCTGCAGTAGCGGCAGCACCCTTCCTAACATACTGTCCCCAGACAGTAGCCTGCAATCCGCGAATAAACCTGTAATCAATAGCTCCGTATACACGATCCGCATCAGTCCCCATCCAATCACCGAGAGAATACCCGTCGCTCTGGTAAGTTAATGTAGGGATATAATGAGTATAAACACCCGGATAAATCTTCGTAAACTCTGCGGTAAGAGTTAAATTATCAATCGGTAAATCCGTAACAGATCCGCCAAGCGTAAACCCAATTTGCATATGCTGTTTTTGAGAATTAAATAAATTCTCGACAGTAAACTCATCGACAAATAGCGTTCCGTATAGATGCGTATTCTTTAATTGATTTCTCGAACTTACCCCGAAGAATAATGACGCATTGCCGCCTGCATTATTATTATTCTGACTTAAATAATGATCCGCCAACCTGAAAAACATAATCGGTATTAAATACGGAATTTCCAATTTATCGGCATAAATCATAGATTCACCTATCGACAAATCCAACCCATCCTCAGGAGTTACAGTAATTGAATGAGATACAAAATATTTGTCTCTAAAAATCGCTCTTGATTGACCCTTTAGTAAAGTTGCATAATCAGAAGTCGAGTCAATAACATTTGAATTAAGCCAGGCATGAATGTAATTAAAATGCAGCCATTTAACCGGATGCAAGTCAAGACGTATATAAGGGAAAGAAGGAGCTTTATCTGATAAGACTAATAAACCGCTGCGCCCATAACCCCAATTTAGAAAGTCCTTCCCGATAGCCACATCACCCCACGACCAATTCGTAGCTATATTAGCTTCAACCTGGTCATATTGAATATTATTATTATCAGCTTTAGTAATAGACACACCGGTAACAGGAGTAAAATTCTTAGTACGGTCGATAGTAGTACCTGTTTCCGAATTATCATTAAAACTTAAACTAAAACCAATACTCCCTGCTACATAGCCATACAAAGCAACGCCATTCCATGAATGAGAATACTTAGCCCCATCCCTTTTCCCCGCCTGATACCCCAGAATAGGATCAGCATTTATTTGGAACACACTATCCTCATAAGAAAACAACCTCCACCTCCCATAAGGATCCCAATTAATAATAGTAGTAACAGCCCGCGAATCATTAACACCACCCATTTCCTTCATCCCCAATTGCAATCCATTACGCATCGCGTTCGCAGAACTCATACCATCATCCCCATCCGCGTTCGCAGAACGCACATCACCGGGCGCATTCGCAGAATGCATCTCATTATCTCCAGATGCATTCGCAGAATGCATCTCACGTGAAGCGTTCGCAGAACGCATATCACGAGCCGCGTTCGCAGAACGCAAAATCGTCTTAACCTCAAACCCAAAATCCTTCAAATAAAACTCCAAATCCTCCCACTCCACATCACTAAGTCTACTCCCTTTCCTACTCCCTACTCCTTTACTCCCTACTTGTTTTACTTCGAGTAATTTCTTCGCAATATACATCCTACTCACGGGGCGAACGACATCGCTAAACTGCACAACCCCTTTCTGCGCCATTCTATCGAGGAAGTCATACACATTACTATTTATAGGCTCAAACACAGTTTGGGCGAAAGCCATAGAAGTTAAAGACAGACTCAGAGATAAGAAAAATAATATGGTAAAAGATTTAGAATTCTTCATTAAACAATTCCTAAAATATAAAAGTTAAGTGATGGAAAGATATTGATACTTTCGCTATTTCAAAAATAGAAATCCCAATTTATGGGGTGTTTTAGGGAAAAAAAATGTAAATGTTGCGATTTTGGTATAAAATCGACGTTTTGCAAAAAAGTTACTATACTATTACTTTACTTTTTGATTAAAATATAACGTGAAATGGATATTGTATTTTTACTTTTATTTTACTTTTATTAAGTTTTGGCGCCTCTAAATTAAGGGTCATTTTAACTATTTAATATTTAATAAAAGGGAGATTTTATGGACAAATCTGAATTACACAAACGATTTATTGAATTACGAGCAGCGGCATTTACTTATGACGAAATTTGCGATAAATTAAAAATAACAAAACCGACGGCGATATCCTGGGGAAAAAAATTCAGTTCACAGATCGATGAGACCCAGAACTACTTATTGATCAAGACATTCGGGACAGAAATCAAGAAACGGGACGATACATTTACATTATATTTTGAGCAATTCAGGAAGCTACAGACAAGCGACATAGATCCTGAGATTGCAAAGAAAGGGCTGGCAAGATTAGTAACCAAAATGAATGCTATATTCGGGGCGAAAATTGAAAATATTCAGTTAAGTTTTGCAAAATTTGGAGTAAAGGAAGCAATATTTAAGTTTGCGCCGGGGGTTGATGCAAAAGACCCTTCAGCGGAGGATATAGAGATGCAGACTAGAACAATATCTGATGAAAAGTTCATTAGGGAAGGTTTAAAATTGATTAACAGAATCAATAAAAGGAAACAATAGTGACGAGGGCTAGTAACGAGTAACGAGTAACGAGTAACGAGTAACGAGCAAGGAATTACAAAAACGGAATTTGAGAAACCGATGTATCGGATCGAAGTTAGGCTTTATATTTATTTTATACACGAATGAATTCGTGGGTTGCTTTTTTGCTTTATAATAGATTTCTTACAAATGATCAAAAAAAATAAGGCATCAGCTCTATTTCCTGCTCGTCACTTGTCACTCGTTACTAATTTCCCGCTTGTCAATTCAATAGGCATTCCGTAATTAAAAGTAAACCGCCAAATTTTAAGAAGTTACTTTATTTTTCCTCTTTTTAACAAGCGTCTCTACTTTAGCAGGTAAGCTTATATCATAAAGATAATCTGGAGCAATATCCCAACCGTTAGGCCATTGAAGGTCTCCATTTCTTATGAAGAAGGTTTTAAAGTATTCTTCATTTTTTAGATCGGAAAATTCTCCAAGTTTTCTCTGTTTGTATTTACTAAAATCTACAGTTCTTAATTCTCCATTTTCAAATTCAATCAAAATTCTAAATCTACCGATATATGCTGCATTAACAGGATAATGAATTATATCCATGGTTCAATCCTTTCCGGTTGTTTACCCTCTCTAATCTCTTCCCAATTATCTAACAATTCATCATGATGCAGAATTGTCCATCTTCTTATTATATGTAATTTTGGTAAGGGAATATGCCCCGCGATAAGATTACCATCTAAGTCAATCTTACATCTATTGTCCGCATATCTAATATGAATATGAGGTTCAGAATGATCGTCATAATACATTTGGATTACCATTCCTAAAAATCTTGATATTTCAGGCATTAAATTTATATTGAAAAAAATTAATAATGCGAGACATAATTTCTTGTTTCATTTTTTCTATTCGCTAAAAAAACCTTTGCACATTATCCGATTTCAAATATATTTAATAATCGATTGAATTCAAATTATAAGAAAAGTAAATGAGAATGCCGAATTAGTCCATAAATCAAATAAATATTCTATGTTTTATTAGAACATGATTTGTGGTAATCAAATTGCATCGTAAGTTATGATTATATTAAAAAAGTCCCGGAGGGGCGAAATGTTAGCAGACAAAATAATATTTATATTCGGGAAACGATTTATATCATTGTTAAACGGCATTTGGGAAACCGATGAATCGGATCGAAGGAAGGCCTTATATTTATTTTACACACGAATGAATTCGTGGGCTGCTTTTATTACCTTTATTTGATTTACTAATTATTAGTGACTTGTGATGAGTGACGAGTGACGAGTGACGAGCAGGAGAGAAGTAGAGAAAGTATTATAATCACTTTTCCCAGGCTAAAGTCTGGGCTACGTAATTCATACTCGTCACTCGCCTGCCGGCAGAAAGTGTTGCAGAACTAAATTATTTCGTCTCGAGCGAAGATAAGGGTTTCAAAAATATCTTAGAAGAGATTTCTCCCTCCGGTACTAATGACAACACCTGTCGGACTGTGGGCTAAAGCCCGGCTTGGTGAGTTAGCTTTGACCCCCACGTTAAAACGTGGGGTTGGAAAGGAAACGTTCGGGGTGCTTAAGGAAGTAAAGCTTGTGCTGATGTCCTGAATTAATGGGCTAAAGCCCGGCTTGCTTTGTGCAGCATTACTACCCCCACGTTAAAACGTGGGGTTAATTCAGGATGGCTTTGTCATTCATTTTAGAAATAAAGGCTTCGCCTTAATTTTGGAACTCGAAATGACAGATATTTGAATGTACCGGTGATTTCTGCTCTCCTGCCTTGACTGCGTAGGACGGCAGTGCGGTTTTACATAAAAGCTTAACTGCTACTAATGTTTCACCACTCTGCGGCTCAAAGGCTTGCTGCCTATTCCCTGCTTGGCTATGGAACGATGTCAACCTATTTCAGGCCAAGACGCTAATTTCTAACCTCTATATTTTTATTAACTAGTCTTAATGAACTTGCCTCCATTCAATCCTTCAATAGAATAAAAAGGTAAAACCTCTATACCATTACTTCTTTTTTGTTTGCCATCCCCTCCGTAAATAATATATCCATTAGAGCCCGGACTTATCTTTTGCCAAAATTTTATGCCATTAAAATATTCATCGGTAATCGTTTGACCTGACTTTATCTCGACCGGAGTAAGCTCATCCCCGTTTTGCATCAACGCATCTATCTCATGACCAACATTATCTCTCCAAAAAGATAGATTGCTTCTTAATCCACGGTTAAACCTTTGTTTTAGGAGTTCCACTATTATTAAATTTTCAAAAAGACTGCCTCTAAAGGGATGGTAGTTTAATTGTTCTGCATGTTCAATACCTAATAATGAAGCAGCTAATCCGGTATCGTAAAAATAAATTTTCGGCATTTTTACAAGCCGCTTATTAAAATTTGCATGGTGCGGATTTAACCGGAATATGATATAACTCATTTCCAAAATTCCAATCCAGGATGCTACTGTTTTGCTGTCAACACCCGTTTCAATTGCCAAATTATGCATATTCAACAACTGTCCACATCTACCAGCACATAGTTTTATGAATTTTTCGAAGGCAGAAAAGTTGGTAATATTTTTTATTAACCTTACATCCCGTTCAACGTAAGTCATGATGTAATTTGAATACCAGGCAGCGGGATCAAACTTTTTATCATACAGCGGAGGATAGAGCCCCTTGTAAAGCAACTTATTTATTGAAGTTGACTTTGTTATTCCTGCTTCCATCATCGAAAAAGGGAGTAAAGTAATTAATCCGATTCGCCCGGCAAGGCTTTGAGCAATATTTTCTTGAAGTAAAAAATTATTCGAGCCTGTAAGGATAAATTGTCCAGCTTCATCCTTATCATCTAAGATTTGTTGTAGATATGAAAAAAGTTCCGGGACCCTCTGCGCCTCATCAAGTATAGCGCCTTCAGAATATCCGCTTAAAAACCCTCTCGTATCTTCCGAAGCAAACTTCCTGATATCGGGATTCTCTAAACTAACATAAGGTTTTTTCGGAAACACTTTTTTTACTAATGTCGTTTTACCGGATTGCCTGGGGCCAATAACCGCAACACATTTGAATTCTTTTGCTAATTGCAAAAGCGCCGTTTCTGCTTTTCGTTTTATCATGATACAAAATTACAAAAATGGAATCTCATTCCATAATTGTAAGATATTTTTTAGACAAGGGATTAGTGACGAGTGATGAGGAGTAAGGAGTAAGGAGTAAGGAGTAAGGAGTAAGGAGTAAAGAGTAAAGAAGCACAGGTTATTGACGAGTGGGAAATAGTGACGAGTGACAAGTGACGAGTAATGAAGGACAATTAGTATGGGAATATTTAGAGTACTGTAAATAATGTTGAATGCTGAATTCTGAATGCTTAATGAAAGACAGTTAAATTAAGAATTCAACTTTATTTCTCCTATTGCGTTTCATTCAAAATTCAACATTCAAAATTCAAAATTAAGAACCTCCCTACTCCTCCTCCTGCTCGTCACTATTCCCCCCCTCTCCCCAACCTGCCGCAGGTAGGCCACTCTTTACTAATTTCCTGCTCGTTACTCGTCACTTGTTACTTGTCACTAATACGCATTCTTCTCCCCTTTAATCATATTCCAAACCGTCAAGCCGACAATTTGTATATCCAGCCATAATGACCAATTTTCGATATACCAGATATCATGATTGACTCTTTTTTGCATTAGTACGGGATTTTCAGTTGAGCCTCTGAGACCATTTACCTGTGCCCAGCCGGTTATACCCGGTTTAACCAGATGACGAAACAAATAGAGACGTATTTTATCTTTCGATTCTATATTTAGGGGGGTGGGATGCGGGCGGGGACTTACAATACTCATATCGCCTTTCAGCACATTCCAAAATTGGGGAAGCTCGTCGAGGTTCGTTTTTCTTAGGAACTTTCCTATTTTAGTTACGCGCGGATCATCTTTTGTAGCTTGCTTAAATTTACCGTTTCCGTCTATTTCTCCGCATTTATCAACCCGCATAGAACGGAATTTATAGGCAATAAATCTTATATTATCCCTTCCCCATCATTCCTGACTAAACATCATTGGACCGGGAGAAGATATCTTAACTACTTACTATTCCATCCTCTCCGTACTTCACTTCTTAAACCTAGACTTCCCAAACTCTTCTATACTTATTACTATTTTTCCGGTTCTTGTTATTTTTAATAAATTCATTTTCAAGCTTTTGTAATTCAATAATTATTTTTACCTTTTCTTCAAAAGGCATTTTGGCGCGACTTTTATGGTAATTTACTTTTGTCCCGGCAACATTTAAAAGATAATTTTTATCCATTTACTTCACCATTAAATTTTTTATATATTTCTAATAAACCAAATCGTTTAATAATTTCAAAAAATTTATCCTTATCATAATTTGCTTCAATTAAAAACCTTGCGAATCTCTCTTTATCAGTCGGCCTGCCGGTTTGGAGCATAATTGCCATTAGATATTCAGGTTTTAGAATATATGTAAACTCTTCAAAGAGTGTAATTTCATCTGAATTTTCTAATGCTTCATTTACAAGATCATTGTAGGCTAAAAGAAATTGAACCGGGATGCCTTCAATAATAACATGTTCACTTTCCAAAGAATATCCGTTTTGCTTCGCCCATTCATATATATTAGTAAGTGGATTAAGTACATTTTCTTCACCCGGAATATGAACAATTAAATCTAAATCATAGGTAACAGAAGGTTCTATGTAATAAAATTGTGCTATACCACCTGCTATGGCATAATCCGTTACTATTCCCGATTCTACCAGACTATTTATTTTCTTTAATGTATTTCGCATAATTTATTATAGACGGAAAATTATAAAATTTTTTTAATAATAGAAGTTACGAAAAATTTATCACATGCAATTCCCGCAATGACATATTGAATGCAGGGTGACACCTGCCCGTCCTGGCGCATAGGCGTCAACTTAATATTTCTCCCAAACTCCCTAACCTTTGTAATTACTTGTATTTAACGTACTAAAAGAATTTATTTATCCTCTACGAGGATAGTTTATTTGTTGGATTAATTTGTTTCTACAATAATTAAACATCCACGATGTTTTTAGACCTCGTAGAGGTCAAATTAATGTAGGAAAAGGTTTATTTTACATTGGCAAATCCTCTTAGAGGATTAACAAATTCCCCTGTATTTGGGCTATTCTATTATAATTTTATCCTCAATATTGTTATGTAACAGATTCTTAAGTTGACGCCTATGCGTCCTGGCGGGATTGCCGAACAAAGGCTAACCCCAAGCATCAATTAGCGACTCAAAATCGGAGTAATTTTTTATCAAATTGGTTTTCTGTCATTTCACTATGCGGTACTTAGCCTCTATTAATTCTTTCACTTTGGTCATAATTTTCAAAAAGACTTCCTTTGTCTCTGAAGCCGGTAAATAATGTTCTAATCCGGTGAGATACTTATTCTTTAAGATATTCAACATCATTTGCCTTATCATTTGCAATAAATATACGATACCATCGGATAATAATAAAGCATATTATACGATATGATCGCCTACACTTTAAGGAATTTTGAATGTTGAATTCTGAACTTAAATTAATGCTGAATGCTGAATTTTGAACTTTAAATAATGTTGAATGCTGAATTTTGAACTTAAAATAATGTTGAATGCTGAATTTTGAATGCTTAATGAAAGACAGTTAAATTAAGAATTCAACCTTACTTCTCCTATTGCGTTTCATTCAAAATTCAGCATTCAAAATTCAAAATTAAGAACCTCCCTACTCCTTACTTCTCTATAGCGATATCGGATAAATAGTCCTAGCAGCTTTGGAGAAATTTAAGCTTATCAGAAAACTCTTACTAATTCCTATCCTGTTGCAAATACTCTCAAGCCTGGTAAGATCAGATTCGACAGCATTTAATTTTACCTCAAAAGCAACTTCCTTATTAATTATAAAATCTATTTCCGCTGTATTTCTTTTATTATAAAAGGATAATTCGCCGTAGGCGCTTAATTGATTTGCAATAGTATTTTCAAAAAGCTGACCGTCATTTACATTACCGATTATATTTAATAATCCATTATCCGAAAAATATACTTTCTTCCCTCCGGCTACAGATCTATCCACACTTCCGCTAAATTTGGGAATTAGCTTTATAAAAAACACGCCTTGTAGAAATTCCAGATAATCATATAATTTAACTCTATTCACACCTAATTCAGATGACAGCTTAGTCAAATCGAGCATATTTCCTGTTCTCGGTACCAATAACAAAATCAAGTCCCTTAATTCCCTGATGTCTTTAATATCAGAAAGTAAACGGATATCCTTTTCAAAGAATGAAGCAAAAATATTCCGCAGAACTTCTTTTTTTGTCAGTATATTTTCAGTAGTAACGACCTCTGGAAATCCCCCATACACCATAAACTCCTTATATTCCTGCTCATATTTTTTAAACTCAAGCAAGGAAAGGTCGATCGATACATTGCCGATATTATTTTCGATACCTGACGCTTCGTCCTCATTAATCTTATCTTTAAAAAACAGATACTCCTTAAAACTCATGGGAGGCAGGATAAATAAGAATTTACGACCGCTCAACGATTCAGGGAATAAATTCTTTAAATAATAATTTGAAGAGCCGGTAACTATAAATTTGACTTTGTATTTATCAATTAGAAATTTTATTATTTTAGTAATTTCAGGCAGATTCTGAATTTCATCGATAAATATAAATAGTCTTTCTTTTTTTAAACTGCTTTCCTTTAATAAGCCGTTATAAATAGCGTCATAATCTATATTTTCAAAATGCAGCATATCCAAAGGATTATCAAAATCAAACCATAATTTCGGAAAGTGCACCTCATTGAAAATCTGTTTCATTAAAGTAGTTTTACCTACCTGCCGCATTCCTGTAATTACAAGAGCATTTTTATGATCAAGATATTTGATCAAATCATGATATAGAAAACGTTTTTTCATATTTGTAATTTATTTTTTACAAATATACTCATATTTGTATTAATAAATTAGTAACAAGTAAAGAGTAACGAGTGACAAGTCAGTTTCTCTATAAGGTTTCTGAAACTTCATGCCCTACTTTGTGGAACTTCGTGTAACCTTTCTTGTTTCACTAAGTCACACTAAGTTTTCACAAAGTACCACAACGTTTCTGAAACTTCATGCCCTACTTTGTGAGACTTTGTGCCCTACTTTGTGGAACTTCGTGTAACCTTTCTTGTTTCACTAAGTCACACTAAGTTTTCACAAAGTACCACAACGTTTCTGAAACTTCATGCCCTACTTTGTGAGACTTTGTGCCCTACTTTGTGGAACTTCGTGTAACCTTTCTTGTTTCACTAAGTCACACTAAGTTTTCACAAAGTACCACAACGTTTCTGAAACTTCATGCCCTACTTTGTGAGACTTTGTGCCCTACTTTGTG
>JAJYCM010000075.1 GCA_021778375.1 Bacteroidota bacterium | reverse complement strand
GCATCCAAGGGTACCGGCTTGGGGCTAGCAGTTGTTTATGGGATAATAGCTAACCACAACGGTCAAATTGATGTTGAGTATACTTCGCTAAAAGGGACGACATTTAAAATAAGATTGCCGCAAACGGAACAAATAACTTAAGAGAAAAATATGAACACAAAAGAAAAAATCTTAATCGTCGATGACGAAAAAATCGTCAGAGAGTCGCTTTTCCATTGGTTTGAAGAAGAAGGTTATGAAGTTGATACTGCAGAAGACGGAGAGAATGCATTAAAGAAATATGAAAAGATAAAATTTGATCTTCTGTTAGTCGATATGAAAATGCCAGGAATGAGCGGCTTGGAATTATTATCGCGAATTAAGTCAATCGATATTGATTCGGTAGTGATTTTGATTACTGCATTTGCATCGGTACCGACTGCTATTTCTGCGCTTAAGAATGGAGCTTATGATTACGTAACTAAACCGGTTGATCCTGACGAACTTGCTCATCTTGTTCAAAAAGCACTTGAACAGAAAGCATTAAAGATTGAAAACAAACAACTCAAGGAGAATTTAGACGAGATAATAAAGCCGGATAATTTGATAGGTGAAAGCTACCAGATGAAAAAAATATATGAACTGATTAATACCGTTGCACCGGGAGATACTACAGTCATGATTCGCGGTGAAAGCGGTACCGGCAAAGAATTGGTAGCAAAGGCAATCCATATTAACAGTAAAAGAAAATATTTCCCAATTATCCCGGTTAACTGCGGAGCGCTGGCAGAGACACTTTTGGAAAGCGAATTATTTGGTCATGAAAAAGGAGCATTTACAGGAGCTCAATTCAAAAGAAAAGGTAAGTTTGAAATGGCTGACGGAGGGACAATTTTTCTTGACGAAATCGGCTCCGTTCCTTTAAAGATGCAAATTGAACTTTTACGTGTCATTGAGTCAAAACAATTTAACAGGGTTGGAGGAAATGAAGTAATTAAAAGCGACTTCCGTATTATCGTTGCAACAAATGAGCCGCTTGAAGAGTTAGTGAAAACAGGTAAATTTCGCGAAGATCTTTACTACCGCCTAAATGTTTTTTCAATCGTTATTCCTCCTCTGCGAGAGCGCAGGGATGATATTCCACTGCTTGCAAGTTTCTTCTTAAAAAAATTCTCATTAGTTATGAATAAACCTGCGAAAAAAATCTCTAAGGAAGCAATGGATTTTCTGGTTCATTATGATTGGCCGGGAAATGTAAGAGAATTGGAAAACGCAATGGAACGAGCAATGGTAATTGGAAAGGTCGATACAATTATTGTCGATGATTTACCCTTTCATGTATCGGCGAATAATTTTAGTAATGATGACAACCGTAAAAGTTTATCAGCAATGGAGAAAAAGTATATCTTTAAGATACTGAATGAAAATAATTGGAATATTTCAAGAAGCGCCTCCGTGCTTGAAATAGATCGTGTGACGCTTTATAATAAGATTAACAAATACGGGCTTCGAAAAGATTCTCATTGATGGATATTTATATTGCACCCCTAAAGTTTTCAAATGTTCTGATGCTTGGTGATGTTGTATCTGAATTATCGAATAGATTTTCATCGAAAATCAGCCTAATTGAAATACAACTAAACCTTCTAAAATATTTATCCAAAGAAAGAGGGCAATACTTCTCCACGGAAATCATCGCTGACGCTATGGACTTGACCGGAAAATATAACGGTAAAATTATTTTACTTACCGACGTCGATCTATTCGTACCTGTGTTAACTTTTATATTCGGGGAGGCGCAGCTTAGCGGTAAACACTCAATTGTATCAGCCTGTCGTTTGCATGAGGAATTTTATTCAGGAAAATCCGACGACAAAATATTATTCGAAAGATTAATAAAAGAAATTTTGCACGAGCTTGGGCATAACTACGGACTTCTCCACTGCTTAAACTGGGATTGCGTAATGCACACCTCCCCCGGAATAGAGGAGGTGGACATCAAAGGAAATTCTTATTGCAAAAAATGCGCTTCAAAAGTGGATGGGTATAAATCCCTTTATTTCTGATATAATAAAGTCGTTAAAGACCAAATTCAAGTTTTAAGACTTTAAACATTTTAATAACGTAATCTAAATCTTCTTTTGAATGAGCCGCAGAAATTTGAATCCTTATTCTTGCGGTTTCCTTGGGAACTACAGGGTAGAAAAATCCAATTACATAAATATTCTTTTCAAGCATACGGGCGGCTACATTTTGTGCAAGCACCGCATCTCCAAGCATGATAGGAACAATTGGGTGCACACCCGGTTTAACCTTGAGCCCGGCTTTTGTGATTCCTTCTCTAAAATATTTTGTATTATCTTCAAGTTTGTCGCGTAAATCAGTTGATGATTTTAATATATCAAGAACCTTTAACGAAGCGGAAATGATACTCGGGGCAACAGTATTTGAAAACAAATATGGTCTTGAACGCTGACGAAGCAAGTCAATGATCTCTTTTCTTCCGCTTGTATAACCGCCGCTGGCGCCTCCCAAAGCTTTTCCAAGCGTACCGGTAATTATATCTATTCGTCCCATTACCTTGTTATATTCGTGAGTTCCTCTTCCGGTTTTACCCATAAAACCAACTGCATGTGAATCGTCAACCATAACAAGCGCGCCGTATTTATCAGCAAGGTTACAAATGTTTTCTAAGTTTGCTATACTTCCGTCCATCGAAAAAACACCGTCGGTAGCAATTAATTTTATCTTAGTTGAAGAAGCTTCCTTCAGCTTATCTTCAAGGTCATTCATATCATTATTCTTATAGCGAAAGCGATTTGCTTTGCAGAGCCTTATGCCGTCGATAATACTGGCGTGATTTAGTTCATCGCTTATAACAGCGTCTTCCTCAGAAAGGATTGTTTCGAATAACCCCCCGTTTGCATCAAAACATGAAGAATAAAGGATCGTGTCTTCTGTTCCGAGAAATTCCGAAATCTTATATTCTAACTCTTTATGAATTTCTTGAGTGCCACAAATGAATCGAACAGAAGAAAGTCCGTATCCCCAGGTATCATAACTTGCCCTTGCCGCTTGAATAACTTCAGGATTATCTGCTAAACCAAGATAATTGTTCGCACACATATTCAAAACTTTTTGTCCTTTTACCTGTATGTAAGCGCTTTGAGGGCCTCCTATTATTCTTTCGTTTTTATAAAGTCCTTCGTCTTGAATGTGCTGAAGAATGGCGCTGTAATGATTTTTTATTTTCTCGTTCATTGAATTCCTCTTTATTACATTATTTAGTTATTCTTTTATCCAGTCTAAAACTATTTTCCCGGAATTTCCGGATTTCATCAATTCAAATCCTTCGATGTAAGATTCGTAAGGAAAACGATGAGTTATTATAGGAGTTATATCTAATCCACTTTGGATCATTGTCGTCATCTTATACCAGGTCTCAAACATTTCTCTTCCATAAATTCCTTTAAGAGTAAGACCATTAAATACAACGGTGTTCCAATCGATAGCAGCGCTTTCCGGTAAAATTCCTAAGAGTGCAATTTTCCCGCCGTGGCACATTACCGTAAGCATGCTTTTAAGTGCAGCAGGACTTCCGGACATTTCTAATCCCACATCAAATCCTTCTTTCATATCAAGTTCGTTCATTACATCGTTAAGATTTTCTTTAGCAACATTTACAGCACGGGTAACGCCCATTTTTTTTGCAAGTTCAAGCCGGTATGGGTTTATGTCTGTAATTACAACATAACGCGCACCAGCATGTTTTACTATAGCGGCAGCCATTATTCCGATTGGTCCGGCGCCGGTAATTAAAACATCTTCGCCCAGAACATCAAAAGAAAGGGCAGTATGAGTTGCATTTCCAAAGGGATCAAAAGTGGATAAAATTTCTTTTGGAATATTCGGATCGCACTGCCAAATATTTGAAACCGGAATGCAGAGATATTCCGCAAATGCACCGGGGCGATTTACTCCAACACCCATCGCATTTTTACAAAGATGTCTTCTGCCGGCTCTGCAGTTTCTACAATGCCCGCATACAATGTGTCCTTCTCCGCTGACTAATTCACCAACTTTTAAATCATGAACGTTGCTTCCGATTGCTTCAACAGTTCCGACATATTCATGTCCTGTAACCATCGGTACTGGTATAGTTTTTTGAGCCCATTCGTCCCAATTATAGATATGAATATCTGTTCCGCAAATTGATGTCTTGTGAATTTTAATTAAGACATCGTTTATACCAACTTCAGGTATAGCAACTTCGTCAAGCCACAAACCCGGTTTTGAATATTTTTTTACAAGCGCTTTCATTGTTTTCATTTTGAATTCCTTTTTGAAAAACGAATTTGAAGATTTATTGTATTTCAAAATTATAGATTCAGCCAATAAACACCAAACGAAGATATGCCTACCAATCGGTGGGAGTATTGTCTTTTAGCACAGGATTTGGCAAAAAAATTAGATTATAGAAAAAAGAGCAAACTCGATATTTGAAGATTCCTTATACTTTTTAATTTTATCCGCAAACCATCCTTCATCAATATTGTTAATTCCGGCAGTGGCTCTTAACCATTTTAATTCTTTGTCATAATTTGAAAAATCTGAGAAGGTCAATTTTAGTCCGTCGGAAACGAACGACTGGGCAACTTTTGCAGTGGAAAATTTTATCGGATCATCCGCAATATATTTATTTACTAGCAAGCTCTTTAACGTGTCTTCGTAAAACTCCTTGGCAAACCCAAGTTTTAATGCAACATCGCGAATAATTTGCTTTTCCGGTTCAGTTAATTGATTATCTTTTTTAGCTACGATCAGTAGCCCCTTTAAGTAATTGCTCTTGTCTTGAAGTGTAAGCTCCATTCCAACTCCACAAAAAATTTGAGTGTTAAACTACAAAAAATTAATTAAGAGAAAAATTCTAAAAGTTCGTCTGAAATGCCAAAATATCCCCAATGTGTTTACAAACAATAATTTCCAAAGCTCAGTCGAAGAAGAAAAAACTTGAAAACTTTTTAAGTAACCCAGTTTTAATAATTTCCGCGCAATCTTCATCGTTTTGAAGTCCCGTATTGATAATAAGATTATATAAAAGAGGATCTGAGATGTCTTTATGAAAATAATTTCGCAAATACTCTTTCCTATCAGCATCTTCTCGCTTTATAAAATCTAAAGCATCTTTTTTATCGAGGTTGAATAACTGCTGAATATGTGAGATACGGGCTTCAATAGGAGCTACTAAACGGATATGATAAGCATTTGACAAATTTGATGTAATAATGTTGGCGCCTCTGCCAATTATAATTACATTGCCAATCCGTCCAAGTTCAAATATTGCCTTTGTTGTTTTATGGGCTAGAGACCAAACACCCGGTTGTCCTGCAAGCAATTCATTTAAAATCGAATTCATGCTCGGGTATTTTTTCTCTTCCATTAACTTAGAAAGGGTTTCGGGGAGATGATGATCCTGCAGAACTTTTTCAATTAAGTTTTTGTCGAATACCGCCCAATGAGCCTTATTGTTTAATTTTTGAAAAATGTCGATCAATAATTCCGAAATCTTATCTGCTCTTGCTCCTGTTTCCCGAGAAATAGTAATACAAGGTCCGATAGGTTCCTTTGGTTGCCTCGAATCTTTTAAAGCAGAATGCGACTCAATATACAATTTTGCTTTTTCAAATGATCCTATTGTCATTTCGTCTTTCCCAAAAAAATTTGTTAGAAAAGAAAAAAATTCGTTTTGCAAATCTTCCCGGATAAGTCTTGCACAGGATTAGCGCTAATAAAATTCTATTCTAGAAATAACATCTATTCAAATGTCGATAATAATTTGATTAATTGAAAGTGCATTTGTTTTCTATTTCATAATTACCTTCTATTATTGAGATTATTTCTCTTAAAAATTTATCGTAAATTAATAGTATTATTTTTTTGAAGTTAATTTTTTTAACTTCAAGCTAAAATATTTTTTCAAAGAAATTTTAATGGAGAAAAATTTATGGACTATAGAATCGAAACCGACAGTATGGGAGAAATAAAAGTGCCTACAAGTAAATATTACGGCGCTCAAACTGCCAGATCATTGATGAACTTTAAGATAGGCGGTGAAAGATTTCCGCGAGAATTGATAAGGTCTCTTGGTATTCTTAAAAAAGCTGCTGCTCTTACAAATAAAGAGCTTGGTATTTTAGCTGCAGAGAAAGCAGACCTTATAGTTAAAGCCGCCGATGAGGTTATCGAAGGAAAACTTGACGACCATTTCCCGCTGGTTGTCTGGCAGACGGGAAGTGGCACTCAGACAAATATGAATGCTAATGAGGTTATTTCTAACCGGGCTATTCAACTTTCAGGAGGACAAATGGGAAGCAAAAAACCCATTCACCCGAATGATGATGTAAATAAAGCTCAATCCTCTAACGATACTTTCCCGACGGCCATGCATATTGCCGCTGTTGAAGAAATTCATAGAAGACTTATTCCTATGGTTACTAAGCTTCGTGATGCGCTCGCAAAAAAATCCTTTGAGTTTAAAGATATTATTAAAATCGGTAGGACACATTTAATGGATGCAACTCCGCTTACGCTTGGACAGGAATTTTCCGGCTACGTGCAGCAATTAACAAACGGACTTGAAAGGATTAATGCATCACTTCCTCATCTTTATGAATTAGCCTTAGGCGGGACTGCTGTAGGAACAGGTCTAAATACTCATCCGGAATTTGCAGTAAAAGCTGCTGCTAAAATTGCTGAGTTGACAGGAAATCCTTTTATATCGGCTCGCAATAAATTCGAAGCGCTTGCAACACACGATGCGCTTGTCGAAACAAGCGGTGTACTTAAAACATTAGCAGCATCTTTAATGAAAATTGCGAATGATATTAGATGGCTTGGCTCCGGTCCCCGCTGTGGTATTGGGGAATTATCCCTTCCAGAAAATGAACCCGGAAGTTCAATTATGCCGGGGAAAGTTAATCCCACACAGAGCGAAGCAATGACGATGGTTTGCGTTCAAGTTTTTGGTAATGATGCAACTGTAACTTTCGCCGGGGCAAGCGGAAATTTTGAGCTTAATGTGTTTAAGCCAGTAATTATTTTTAATGTGCTTCAATCCATCCGCCTTCTTGCAGATGCCTGTGAAAGTTTTACCGACAATTGCGTTGTAGGAATTCAAGCGAATGAAGTAAATATTAAAAGGCATTTGGAAAATTCTTTAATGCTTGTAACGGCGCTTAATCCCCACATCGGGTATGATAATGCTGCCAAAGTTGCAAAGAAAGCTCATAAAGAGAATAAAACATTGCGAGAAGTTGTAATTGAACTTGGGCTATTAACCGGTGAAAAGTTTGATGAGGTTGTTCGACCGGAAAAAATGACCGGTCCAAAGTCCTAAGCTCTCATTAAATAATTTATGTTAGGCAGCTTTTGGAAAATTGGAGGAATGGAGTAGTGGAGTGATGGGATAGATTATTTTTATCCATTATTCCATTCCAATAATGTGTAATCCTGTGCAAGATGATTACATAAGGGTACTTCTAAAAACTATCATTTATAAAAATTTAACGCAGAGAACCTGCTTGTCTGCAAGCTCCTTAGATATGGCATACAAGTAATTGTCATTTCGAATCCGGCTTAAGCCGGTGAGAAATCCCCTTGTAAAGCTTAGATGGTCGAATTGAACATGGGATTTCTCCTTCGAGTCCGCCGCGGCGGATCAGTGGAAATGACACAATCCTTTTTTTGTCATTTGGAACCTGCCTGCCTTCAGGCAAATATTGAAGTTTTTAGAAGTGCCCATAAGATAAATCGAGATGACATCCTTTTCTAGAAGATGTCATCTCTTCATAATAAACTTTACGCTTTCATCCTTGTGCCTTGCTCTTCATGAATGAAAAGCCAACTGCATATCTTTCCAATATTTATTTCTTCAAAATAATTCCAGTATTCTTTTGTACGGACATGCATAGAACTTGTCTCAGTGGCGGGAATTTTTTCTGCCTCGTCTATCAACTCTGCAATTCTTGTCTGCCATTTGCTCATGTTAATTGGACGCAAATCAACCCACCCTTCATTAGACCATTTTTCAATATTCTCTTTGGAAATATCAAGAACGTTCTCTCCGCGAAATGCAGGTATTTTTATTGTGTTTCCTCTTAACAAAGACTCTCCGTCCGGCAAAAGCACCGGTATACCGATTGAAATTATTTCGCTTCTTAGCTTAGAATTTTCTGTGATAATTTCAAAACATTTTTCGGATAGCTCTTTTGGCGACAAGCTTAAAACATCTTTCATAGTTTTATTGAATAAACTTATTAGATGAATTTCGTACAGCAGCTTTGAAAGTCTCGGCGGTCCCAGCAATTCAAAAGCTACGCTGCTTACATGATTTTCTTTTTCAAGCTGATTAAGTTTTTTAACTGCCATGTGTTGCAAATATCCCGCGCGGTAGGTTGGCTCCATTGTTGCGTGGTCTAATGAACTGACGATATCATGTCCGGTGTTTCCGCCCTTAATTTCGTAGATAACAACGTCGGCAATTTCTTCGGGTGTAACAAATTCCATCTGTTTTTGTGCTGAAATGGTTTCAAATTCCCCCTTAGAAAAGATTCCATTCTCGCCGGTATCTATAAAAACAGATTTTAAAGTTTCGCCTGTTGTCCTGTATTGTTTATCCGAAAAAAGGACAAATTTATCTTTAAGAGGAACAGCTTCTGTAACAGGTACATCTACAAGCTCTATAGCTTGGCCTCTTTTTTTAATTTCACCGTATTCTATCTTTTTCCATGCGATAGCTGCGGTTGGTTTTATTTCTTTTGTGATAGGTCCATCGGGAGTTCTTGCCATCAAAAAGAGTAAAAGCGTATGGGCGCCGGCAATTGAAGATTTGCTTAACAAAACGCGCGAAGGCTTTTCTTCGCTGTGGGTATAAGGAATGTTAAGTCCCATTCCTCCGGTTCCGCTCGTGCCTATCTTAACGTAAATTTCGGATTTAACCCGGCTCATACTGGAATATAAAATTTGAACATGCCGGATTAACTGAGGGATATAAAGAGTGCAAAGAAGTTTTTCTGTTTCTGTTACCAGATCATCATAACCGGCATTGGTTTTTATTGCTTTGAAGATGCTGCGATAAGTTGTATAAACATCCTGGTAAGCAATTGCCGTTGCAGTATTGATACAGTCAACAACAATATTCGGCTTGTAGAGAGTAAGAAGGTTATAAAGTGCTGAATTTTTCAAAACTTCTTCTGAAAGTTCATCCATAGTATCCTGCATCAAAATTTTTCGTTTCTCTTTGTCTGAAAGGATAGAAAGCCTATTCAAATCCTTAAACTCATTTCGTACAAAAATATCTCCCCCCCAAGGAATAAAATAGTTTTGTCCTTTCTCAGGAAATTCTTTACTTAATTTTGAAACTGCTTCTTCCGCTTCGGATAATTTTAATGATGTAATAATAATTTGCTTGGGCATTTGTTCGACTAATTTTCTTGCAACTGCATTGCCTACCAAACCCCAGCCTCCGAGGACGAGCACTGTTTTGTTTTGGATATTCATAAAAAACCCTATTCTATTTATTTAATAATGGTCAAAATTAAAGCTTAATCGAACGCAAGGCAATTGAAAATATAGATTTATTTGTCCGTCAATTTGACCGTAATTTTACTTTTTACAACCGTTAAGCGAAAGTGGTTTGATAATTTTTACATAATGAATTATTTATGCAATGTAAAATTTGACTAATAATTTAACATTTTAATAAAGGAATATTTTTTTGGCGACAGATAAAAATGTTACACTTGCGGCAGAGTATTTTGATAAAGCAGTCAAATCTCAAGTTAAGGGAAAGATTGAAACAGCTATTGAAAATTACAGAGCATCGATCGAAATTTTTCCTACTGCAGAAACGCATGTTTATTTAGGAATTGCTTATAGCCTTCAAGGTTGTTTTGATGAAGCAATTTCCGAATGTAAAATTGCAATCAGGCTAAAATCAGATTTTGGAATGCCATACCATAATATCGGTGATTATTTAATTAGTCTCGGTAAACCTGAAGAAGCAATTTTGTGGCTTGAAAAAGCATTAACATTTAAGGATTGCATTTTGAATTATCAAACATACTTTAACCTTGGAAAGGTTTATGAGAAAAAGTGGGATTTTCTTAGAGCACTTCGTTTTTATAACAATTCGCTTGACTTTTATCCTGATTTCGATGAAGCTCAAAATGCGATAATTAGAATTTCCGCATTGATGAATTAAGGGTACCTCAAAGACTACATTTTTACTCCCGCATTTTGATAAAACACACCAGATGGTCTGTTAAAAATCAATATTTGTCTATCTTTTTTATTGAAAGCTTCTATTAGTACCTTGCAAAAAAACTGTCCAAAGTTTTACTTATTTAAATGAGACTGTGTCAAAAATGGTCGACGGTGGGAAATGGAACATGGGGGATGGAATATGGAAAAAGGGTGGATGGAATATGGGAAGTGGGAAATTTCTCTCTGAATGTTCGATAGATTGATAGCAAATTAAATTCTTCAAGAAATATTATTGTAATGTAGTTTAACTTTGAAAGTATTAAATTTGTTTTTAAAAATATGGAACTGATAGAAATTATATGAAAGTAACAGA
>JAJYCM010000074.1 GCA_021778375.1 Bacteroidota bacterium | reverse complement strand
AATGCAGAAATCTCCAGCATTATTGGACCGGACATTCAAAACGTAATCCGAACCCTGCCTCATATCGCAAAGGAGCCGGATGGTAATTTAGTCATATCAGACGAGCCGGTAGTAATAGTTAACCTTGAGAAACAAGGCGGAGGAGTTAGCAATATTACGGTAAGAGGAGTTTCACCTGAGATAAATCAATTGAGACCTCAGGTAAAAATTATCCAGGGAAGAATGTTTACCTGGGGACTCCGGGAATTAATTGTCGGGGATGCAATTGTAAAGAGATTTCCGGGTGCGCAATTAGGAAGCTATATAAAGTTTGCTGGAGGCAATTGGAAAATAGTCGGAATATTTACAACAAACGGAAGCGGGTTTGATTCTGAAATTTGGGGCGATGCACTCCAGCTTCTAAGCGCATTTAACCGCGGCAGCACTGTTTCTACAGTAACACTTAAATTAGACAACCCCGAAAATTATGATGCTTTTAAGAAAGCATTTAATTCGGATTTACGCCTTCAACAGTATGAACCTATAATCGAGCAAAAGTATTTTGCACAGCAATCTGAAATGTTGTCAACTTTTATTCGAGTTTTGGGAATTTTTATTACCATTATTTTTAGCCTTGGTGCTACTATCGGAGCGACTATAACAATGTATTCTGCCGTGGCTAACCGTACCGTGGAAATTGGAACGCTTAGGTCTTTGGGGTTCAATCGTAGGAGTATTCTTTCAGCTTTTTTACTTGAATCACTCTTCATAACATTAGCCGGCGGAGTAATAGGAATATTCTTGGCGTCATTCCTCCAATTTTTTTCGATCTCAACATTAAACTTTAGCTCATTTTCTGAACTGGCTTTCTCTTTTGCATTATCTCCTGCGATAATAGTATCATCTCTTGTCTTTGCAATAATTATGGGATTTGTCGGAGGATTCCTTCCTTCGGTGCGTGCTGCAAGAATGAATATTGTAACTGCTTTAAGGGCCGGTTAAATTGGTAATTTTATGCAATGTATTTTCATTGTGGAAAATTCAAATACATTTACCAAATGAGGAGTTCTCATTCAAATTTATTTAATTATTTTCGATAATGATTGTAGGATATTCTATAGAAAAAAAATAATTTTTCTCGTCTTACACAATTTGGTAAAATGGATGATAAAATAATAAATAAGCATTTTGAAAAAAGTGTTGGGTTTACTTTAGTAATTTTAACTTTTTTGACCTTGGCTCTCTCTACTGCAAATACTTCATTTTCTCAAGAAAATAAAATTAGGTTAAATCATTTTTCCATCGATCAGGGACTTTCGCAAAGTTCCGCAAATTGCATGGTCCAGGATAGTCTTGGCTTTATTTGGATTGGGACACAAGATGGATTAAATAGATTTGATGGTTATAGTTTCTCAATTTATAGACCAATTCCTGATGATGTTAATTCAATTTCGGATAATGATATTTTATGTCTTCTTGTTGACAAAACCGGATCACTTTGGATCGGTACTGAAAATGGTGGTCTTGATCGATTTAATAATTCCACAGGCACTTTTACTTCATTCGAATATAACAAAAACAAAACCGGTAGTATTTCTTCAAATTGTGTAATGTCAATGAGCGAAGATAAAGAAGGTAATCTTTGGCTCGGAACTTATAATGGCTTGAATTATTTTGACAAAAGCACCTCAAAATTTTATCATTTCCATCATACTCAAAATTCTCAAAGCTTATCATCTGATACTGTTTACTCAACCTATATTGACTCAAAAGATAATTTATGGATAGGCACTAATAGAGGAGTAGATATCTACAACTTAAAATCAAAAAAAATTACTCACTATTATCACAACAATGATAAAAATTCTATTGTTTGTGATTCAATATATAGTTTCACTTCTGATAGTAAGGGTAATGTTTGGATTGGCACACCAAAAGGACTGGATAAATTTGATTACTTTTCAAAGAATATTGTACACTATAAGTATTTAATTAGTAATCCAAACAGTATTAGTTCAAATTATATCAATGTACTTTACACTGATAATGACGGTATTATATGGATCGGAACAGATGATGGTGGGTTAAATTCTTTTAATCCCAAAACAGGTCTATTTACCAGACTTGAAAACAAAATATTAGAATCTGAAAATGCAATTGATAAACAAATTGTTTCTATAATGAAGGATAAAGAAGGTATGATCTGGATTGGTACTTTTGGTTCCGGGGTTTATACCTACAACAATAAAAAGGGGCAGTTCGAAATTATTAAAGTTTCTTTTAAAAATTTAAATAAACTTCAAGAAAATGATGTTAGTACAATATGTAAAGATGATCAGAATAATTTGTGGATTGGCACCAATTATTTGGGGTTAAATAAATTTGATAAAAAAAAACAAAGGTTCATACATTATGAACATACATCTTCCGCAAAAAGCATTTCCAATAATTCCATTAATATCATATTTAAGGATAAGTGTGGAATTATTTGGGTTGGGACTATTTCAGGTTTAGATAAATATAATCCATTAAAAAATTCTTTCTCGCATTTTAAAAATGAACCTAATAATAGTAATAGTTTGGGTAATAATAACGTAAATGCTATAGCAGAAGATCAAACCGGTAATCTCTGGTTAGGTTTTACTGGAGGGGGGATAGACAAATTTGATCCCGTAAATAATAAGTTTATACATTTCGTGCATAATCCGAAAAATACAAATAGTTTAAGCAGTAGTGATATTCTGAATTTATTCTTTGACAATAAAGGCATATTATGTATCGGAACTGATGGAAGTGGCTTGGATAGATTCGATACAAAAACAGGAAAATTTGTTCACTATATTCATAATTCTGCTGACATCAATAGCTTGAGTCACAGTGTAGTCTTCGATGTCTATCAATTTCCCGGTGATACAAGCGGCAATTTATGGATCGGTACTGGTGGAGGTGGTCTTGACTTACTAAATACCAAGACAGGAAAGATTAAATCTTATACAGAATCGAATGGATTAGCTAATAATGAAATATACGGAATCTTAGGGGATCAAAAAGGAAATCTATGGATGAGTACGAATCACGGAATTTCCGAATACAACACACATAAGGGGACTTTTAGAAATTATGACGTCAGTGACAACCTTCAAAGTAATGAATTTAACCAGGGAGCTTTTTTCGAGGGGAGTAAAGGGAAAATGTATTTCGGTGGAATTAATGGATTAAATTCTTTTTTACCCGATTTAATTAAAAATAATTCGTTCAATCCGGAAATAGTTTTTACTTCTTTTAGGGTTTTGAATAATCCTGACATTTATTCAAAGTCAATTTGGACAACAAAAATAATTAAACTTTCATATTATGATAATATTATTTCACTTAAATTCGCTGCGCTTAGTTTCATTGACCCTCCAAGAAATCATTTCAAATATGTGCTGAAAGGATTAAGCGACAATTGGATTGATAACGGGACAAGTAATGTGGTTACCTTTTCAAGCCTATCGCCCGGTCGTTATGTATTATATGTTCAAGGAACAAACAATGACGGGACTTGGAGCAGGAATATAGCATCGATTAAAATTATTATTGAACCACCTTTCTGGCAAACATGGTGGTTCCGCGGAATTGTTGTTTTTATAATTGTTTATTTTATCTATTTTATATTTAAACTTAGATTAAGATCAATTGAGCAGCATGAAAAGAAATTAGAAATAATGGTAGGTGAAAAAACTATTGAATTGAAGTCAAAAAAAGAAGAATTGGAAGTGTTAAATGAAAAGCAAAAGGAATTACTTGTATTATTAACAAATTCCGAAAAGGAATTAAAAGAACTTAACCTGAATAAGGATAAAATATTATCTGTTCTTGCTCATGATTTAAGAAGTCCTTTTCACGGATTACTTGGTCTTACCGATATCCTGGCAAACAACATAGATGAATTGACGAATGAAGAGACAAAGAATGCAGCATTTCATATTAATAATACTGTAGATAACATATTAAAGCTGTTGAATAATCTCCTCGAGTGGTCATTAGTGCAGTCCGGGAGGATCAAATTTATTCCTGCAATTGAAGACTTGCACGGAAGCGTTGAATTAATAATCAAATTGTTTCATGTGAATGCAGAACAAAAATCCATTACATTGAAAAATGAAATTGTTGAAGGTACATTGGTCTGGGCTGATAAAGATATGGTCGATATTATTTTAAGAAATCTAATTTCAAATGCTGTCAAATTTACTGATAGAAACGGCAAGGTGAAAATATCTTCCAAGAATTTTGATGAATTTGTAGAAATAAAAGTAAGCGATACAGGTGTGGGTATTGATGAACAAAAACAAAACAAATTATTTAATTTGAATTCACAATTGACAACAAAAGGGACACAAAATGAATCTGGTACAGGCTTAGGATTAAATTTGTGTAAGGAATTAATTTCTAAACATGGTGGCAGCATTCGAGTTGAAAGCAAAATTGGGGAAGGGACATCATTTATTTTTACTTTACAAAAGCCTTCAAATAATCAAGAAAATAAGATTGCTAAAGAGGAGATATAATTTCTTCAATATAAAATTGTTTTGCCGGTAATTCCGCTTTTCAGTTTTATTTTATAAATTGCCTTTTTAATTTGTATAAATTCATATTGATAGCCAGAGGAAATTTATAACAATGGAAATTGAAAGATTTTTAGAAAACAAAAAGTTTGCAGAATCAAATAACACAGCTATTCCTATCCGCGCTGAAATAGATGAAAAATATAAATGGGACTTGTCGCATATTTATAGTAATGAAAATCTGTGGGATGAAGATTTCAAATGGATTGAAAATAATCTTATCAATTATAAAAAGTTTGAAGGCAAGCTTTCTTACAGCGCAAAAGAATTATTGGAATGCTTGCGCTTTGACGATAGCATAGGAATAAAGCTGGAAAGGCTTCATCTTTATGCCTCGCTTTCAAAAGATAGCGATATGAAAGATACAAAATATCAAGCGATGGACGACCGTGTCATGAATTTGTTTACAAGGGTCTCAACGGCAAGTTCCTTTATCAAACCTGAAATATTATCAATTCCTGAAGATAATATTTGGCAAATACTAAACAGCCTTAATGAATTAAAAGTCTATAAGCATTTGTTTGAAGACCTTATTAGGACAAAAATCCACACCCTTGATAAAGAAAAAGAAGAATTGCTAGCGCTATCCGGAGAAATTTCTTTAACACCTTACAATACATATTCAATTTTAACAAATGCAGATTTTCGCTTTCCTAAAGTTATTAATGAAGACGGAAAAGAGTTGGAGCTGTCGCACGCACGATATTCTTCAGCGATGCACTCAAATGATCGACAATATAGGGAGAGAGCTTTCAAGAACTACCTTTTGAATTATAAGGACTATGCAAATACCTTTTCCGTTTTATTTAACGGAAATCTTAAAGCCAATATTTTTAATGCAAAAGCAAGAAAATATAGCTCGGCGCGGGAAGCTTCACTCGATAAAAACAATATCCCAATTTCAGTTTACGATAAGCTGATCGAATCCGCAAATAAAAATTTAACCCCCCTTCACCGTTGGGCGTCCTTGAAAAAAAAATTGATGAACTTAAATGAACTTCATCCTTATGATGTTTATGTTACACTTTTTCCTTCTAATTCAGAGAAAAAATATTCTTATGAAGACGCAAAGGATATTGTTATTCAATCTCTTAAAGTTTTAGGCGATGATTATCTTGCCAACCTAAAAAATGCTTTTAATAATCGATGGATTGATGTATTTGAAACTGCCGCAAAAAGAAGCGGCGCTTATTCTTCCGGAACGACCTTTGGGGTGCATCCTTATGTGTTACTAAATTGGGGGGGACTGTTGAACGATGTATTTACTCTTGCTCATGAAATGGGACATAATATGCATTCATTTTATACAGGCAATAACCAGCCATATCCTTATGCAAACTATACTATATTTTTAGCTGAAGTTGCTTCAACTTTTAATGAGTCACTTTTGCTTGATTTTTTAATTGAAAATTCAACATCAAGAGAAGAAAAGCTTAACCTGCTTGAAAAATATTTGAATAACATAACAGCTACTTTTTATCGCCAAACAATGTTCGCTGAATTCGAAATGATGAGCTATGAAATGACTGAGCGAGGTGAAGCATTAACTGCGGATTCTTTGTGTAAAATGTATAGCGATGTTTATCAAAAATACTGGGGACCCGAAATGGTTGTTGATGAGGAAGAAAAATATACATGGGCACGAATCCCGCACTTCTATTATAATTTTTATGTTTATCAATACGCAACAGGGTTTGCAGCTTCTGAAATCCTTGCACAAAAAGTAAAGCATAATGGTAAAGAAGCAGTCGATAAGTATTTAAAATTCTTAAAGTCAGGAAGTTCCGACTATTCAATAAATATTCTAAAAGCTGCTGGCGTTAATATGAATTCTGAGGAACCGGTTAATGCTACCTCACAAAAAATGAATAAAATAATTAGTGAAATTGAATCTCTTATTTAACAATAAAACTAGACTGAATTATAGGCAACTATTATTTCTATAATAAGTTACTATAGAATAATCTATTCTGAAAAGGAAATAATGCAATGAAAATTTATTCAAAGAAACAACTGAACGAACACCATCAATCTTTGACTTATGATGATATAAGTTTAATACCTACCGAAATATCGCGAATCCGCTCGCGTACAGAAACAATTACTGCTACTGAATTTTTAGGTATGAACCTGGCGCTTCCGGTTGTTTCAAGCCCTATGGATACAGTGACCGGCTTGGAGATGGCAAAGGAATTAACAAAGCTTGCCTGTCTAGGAATTCTAAACCGGTTTGATAGCTCACTTGAAGAAATTTTGAAAGATGAAGGAAACGGAAACCAGGTAAAAGCAGTTTCGGTAGCGCTAAATACTCCATTAGATATAATTCATCAGCTTGCTGAGCATCAAAATATAATTTGTATTGATACTGCAAATGCAAACAATAATGAAGTGCTTCATAAGACTGAGGAAATAAAAAATAAAATTAATGTAAATCTTATCGTCGGAAATATTGCACATGGGTCCTCTTTAAAGCAACTTGTCGACGCGGGCGCCGATGCTGTCCGTGTTGGAATTGGAAGCGGAAGTGTCTGTACTACATCAATTCAAACCGGGATCGGAATAGGGCAGGTTTCTTCTTTACTTAACGTTTTGTTTGCTCGAGATGAAAAGAAATTGAAAATAAAAATAATTGCGGACGGCGGGATTAAAAGCCCTGGTGATATTGCTAAAGCTATTGCCCTTGGTGCTGATGTCGTAATGCTTGGCAGAATGTTATCCGGCACACGTGAAACTCCCGGCGAGGTAATAAAATATAGTGGTCAGCTTTGGAAAAAATACCGTGGTTCCGCTTCCTTCGGAGTTAAAATGAGAAATGAGTTTATCGAAGGGGAAGAAACTATGGTTGCTTATAAAGGCGTGGTTAAAAATGTAATCGATAGCATCTCAGATGGCCTGAAGAGCTCCATGAGTTATATGAATTGTTTTAATCTTGATGAATTACGAAGAATTGAAACCTTTGCGGTTTTAAGCAATAGCTCCTATTTGGAAAGATTACCGAAAATATAAGTTTTATGACGAAAGTCCTTTCTTCAACGCTGCTATAAGCTTAAGAGTATTGCTATATGATTTGTCGTCATTCATCAACGATTTAATGACTGCGCTGCCTACAATTATCCCCTGGCAGTAAGGAGCAAAAGCCCTTGCATCATTTTCGTTAGAAATTCCGAATCCGACGAGCGTGTTATTTTTCTTAGCAATCAAATTAGTTCGTTTAATAAAATCAAGGCTGGCAGATTTTCCTTTTTGTTGAGCACCGGTTGTTCCGCTTACGGAAACGCAGTAAAGAAATCCACTGCTTTTCTCATCAATAGCTTTGATTCTATCATTTGACGTGGTAGGTGTAATTAGTAAAATTGTATCAAGACCCACAAAATGACCATTGAAGAAATTATCATATTCTTCTATTGGAACATCGGGAATAATTACTCCGTTTACTCCGGCAGATTTTGCATCATTAGCAAATTTATTCATTCCGTACGAAAGAACAGGATTAGCATATCCCATCATAATTAAAGGCTTTTCAGTACCTTCACGAATTTTTCTTACTAAGTTAAAAGTCTCCTTCAAGTTTATTCCATTTTCAATTGCAATCTGAGATGAATGTTGTATAACAGGTCCATCTGCCAGCGGATCGCTAAACGGAAACCCGATTTCAAGCATATCAGCGCCTGAATCCAAAATCTTTATTGCGAGGTCTACAAAACTATCTTTATTCGGGAATCCTGCTGTCAGAAAAACTGAAAGCGCCTTTTCGTTTGTTTTGCTTTTTTGGGAAATATAATCTGCAATGATAGACATTTAATATCCTAAACTATTTTTGATTGTGTTCAAATCTTTATCTCCTCTGCCGCTGACGTTTACTATAATAATTTCTTCTTTAGTAGTCTCTGGCATGAGATAATCTAAATAAGCTATTGCGTGCGCGGATTCCAGGGCTGGAATAATGCCTTCTTTCTGTGAAAGCAATTCTGTTGCTCGAATTGCTTCGTCATCTGTTACTGAAAAATAATCAGCAATTATTTCATCTTTGAAGAAGCTATGCTCGGGACCAACTCCCGGATAATCCAATCCCGCAGAGATTGAATGAACCTCCGAAACTTGCCCTTCATCATTTTGAAGTAAATAAGTTTTCATCCCTTGAAATATTCCTTCTCTACCGAGTGTTAAAGTTGCACAATGCTTGCTGGTATTTATTCCGTAGCCGCCTGCTTCAACACCAATTAATTTTACACCGGAATTTATAAAAGGAAAGAAAATTCCTATAGCATTACTTCCGCCACCGACGCAGGCAACAATATAATCGGGCAATCTTCCCTCGGCTTTTTGAATTTGTTCTTTCACCTCGATGCCGATTACTGACTGAAAGTTTCTTACTATCATAGGATATGGGTGGGGACCAACAACAGAACCAATTATATAATGAGTATCCTTAACATTGGTTACCCAGTCGCGGATAGCTTCGTTAGTTGCATCTTTAAGAGTTTTACTTCCGGATGAAACTGGAATAACCTCTGCTCCAAGGAGTTTCATCCTGAATACATTTAAACTCTGTCGCTCGATGTCAACTTCGCCCATATAAATGAAACATTTCAAACCAAATTTAGCACAGACAGTTGCAACTGCAACTCCATGCTGACCGGCGCCGGTTTCAGCTATTATTCTTGTTTTACCTAATTTTTTCGCAAGCAGAATTTGTCCAAGAGCATTGTTAATTTTATGCGCTCCGGTGTGGCAAAGGTCCTCTCTCTTCAAGTAAATCTTCCCCCGGTTAAAATAATTAGTCAAACCTTCTGCAAAGGTTAATGGTGTCGGTCTACCGGAATATTCTTTATTGAGTTTATTTAATTCATCATGAAATTGAGGATCTTCATTAAGTTCATTATACATGTTTTCTAATTCTTGCAGCGGGGTAATTAGGGTTTCCGGAACAAATTTACCGCCGTATTTACCGAATCTTCCGTTATCATCCGGAAAATTGTAGTTAGTTGACTGAGACATAATTTTCCATTTTCTTGTTTACAATTGGAGCAAGTTGGCGTAGTTTGTCAAGAAGAATCTTAAAGTTCTTGGGTGTTAACGATTGAAAACCATCCGACAATGCTTTATCGGGATGATTATGTACTTCGATTATCAACCCGTCTGCGCCTGCTGCAACTGCTGCAAGAGCCATTGGAGGAACTTTGTCGGCAATTCCTATTCCATGAGAAGGATCTACAAAAATAGGAAGGTGTGAATTCTTTTTTATCATTGGAACTGCATTTAAGTCAAGTGTATTTCTTGTCATAGTTTCGAAAGTTCTAATCCCTCTCTCACAGAGAATTACATTATAATTCCCTTCCGATAATATATATTCAGCGCTCATCAGTAAGTCTTCAATTGTCGCAGCTAATCCTCTTTTAAGCAGCACCGGGTTAGAAAGTTTTCCAACTTCTTCGAGTAAAGAAAAGTTTTGCATATTTCGAGCGCCGATTTGAATGATGTCGGAGCATTCAGAAATCAGCGGAAGGGTAGTAGTATCCTTTGCTTCAGTGACAATCAGCATTCCTAGTTCTTTCCGAACATCGGCAAGATATTCTAATCCTTTTTCTTTCAATCCTTGAAAAGAATATGGACTTGATCTCGGTTTATAAGCGCCCGCTCTAAAATATTTTATTCCCATTTCTTTAAGCTCACCTGCAATATCGAACAGTTGCTGGCGGCTTTCTACTGAACAGGGTCCGGCAATTATTGTAAGTTCCTGACCCCCGATCGGTGAATCGTCAATATTGATAATAGTGTCCTGAGCTTTCATTTCTCTGCTGACTAATTTGTAAGGCTTTGAAACTCGCACAACATCTTCGACAGAATCCATAGTTAAAAATTCTTCTTCAGAAAGTTTATTCGTTTGTCCGGTTACTCCTATCGCGATTTTGAAATTCCCGGTAATCAAATGAGCCTTACAGTTTTCTGCAAGGATTTTTTCTTTAACTTTTTCCACATCAGCTTGAGGCGCATTTAGTTTCATCATGATGACCATTTGTTACTCCTATATTTATTAAATTGATTAAAAAAATCCTTTATTTTCTTTTCATCCTTTTTCCCCGGTGATT
>JAJYCM010000073.1 GCA_021778375.1 Bacteroidota bacterium | reverse complement strand
ATATTGGCATCCTTTCACTAAATGAGGGTATGACTGTTTCCCCAACTACAATTTCTCAAATGAGTCTAAAGATATACTATAATCGCCCGGCAAGCTTTACATTATCAAATAACTTCGGATCGGGAGTTGTGGAACTAAACGGAACAAATATATCAAGCGGGTCACCCTCAAACACACATGAAAATGATGCGGTAACATTAAATGCAGTATCGCCTCAAACCGATAATCAAGGTTATCAAAGGGTATGGAATACTTCAGGTGTCTCTCAAAGCTTAAGTGATTGGAAACAACAATCCGGTACAAATTATTATGTAAAAAGTAATAATTCACAATATAGTTTTACGGTAGCATATAGCGATGGCGGCACAACCTATATGGCTAACTTAATGAAGAAATGTAACATTACTTTCCAAAATAATTTTATTGGTGTTGGTCATGGAGGTGTAATTACTGTTAACGGTAATCAAGTTAATTCTCCTGCTACAAATAATATGGTAGTAGAACAAAATGCTATTTCCGCTGCAGCAACAGGCACAGAGATAAACGGAATATACTATAATCTTTCAAATTGGACTGACGCAAACAACAATATTATATCAACAAATAACAGTGCAACTTTTTATCCCACTAGTAATATGACTTATACAGCTAATTTTATTGGAGTGCCTCCTTTCAACGTAATAGGCATGGGCTATAATATTGTTGTTGGTCAACCCATTACAATGCATTGGACAGACAATCCAAACCCGAATGTTACTTATCAAATATGGAGAAATATTAAGGGTGGATCAGGAGCAGAGTTAATAGCAACAGTCGGTAGGGGCGTTCAAACATATACTGATTATGGCTATATATTTACAGGCACTTATACAAATGATTTATTGTATTACGATGTAAGACAGTATTACTCAGTAGAAGGCACATATTCAAATACTAATTGGCAGGCAGTTTACGGAAAAATAGTACCTAAGGCAGTTGTAAATAATAATTTGAATCAGGGTGAAAATATTACCAGCTATTTTGTAGGTTGTTATCCTAACCCATTCAATCCTTCAACAATAATAAACTATCAACTTCCGGAAGCCGGATTAGTATTGTTAAGGATATTTGACTCAATGGGTAGGGAGGTAAAAACACTTGTTAATGAACAAAAAGATAAAGGATCATACAATATAAGCTTCGATGCATCTCATCTATCAAGCGGCGTATATTTCTATCAGCTAAGATCGGGTAATTTTATTTCAACAAAGAAGATGATACTGATGAAGTGAGCGCCAAGCGAAGTTTTGACTATTCTAACTTGCCTTTAGGTAGGCAAGTCTGGTTCCGTGGGAGTCTTGGTTGCGAATTGCGCAACCCTTCTACCCGGAGGATGCCTGGCAACAGGCATTCTTTCCATAACTAGGGCTAAAGCTAATTTGATATAAATAATGCAATAGACTATATTTGGTCTAAAAAAAGGCTATGATATGAAATTAAGTGAATCAGTAAAATCCATTAGCTATCTGAAAGCCAATGCTGCTAGTTTGATTGAGAAAATCAATAAAGAGCAAAAAACTTTTGTTATTACTCAGAACGGTGAGGCGAAGGTAATTGTTCAAGACATAAAGGTTTATGAAAAAGCTCAAGAAACTATGGCTATGCTTAAATTACTTGCGATGACTCGTGATAAAAAGAAAGAAGCGAAAGGAATTCAAGAAACATTTACCGATCTTCGCAACGAATTGAAATCTATTCAATGACTATGAAATATAAAATTATAATTGATCCTCAAGCCAAATTAGATCTTAAAGAAATATTTATTTATGTTGCCATGAGCGATAGTGCTCAATCAGCACATAAACTTTTAGGTGCTTTAGAAGAAACTTGCTATAAGCTTGAGAAATTTCCAGAAAGAGGACACATTCCACCTGAATTGAGACCAACCGGAATTAAAAACTATTTAGAGATTCTTTATAAACCATACCGTATAATCTACGAAATTGGAGACAACTTAATTTATATACATTCAGTAATTGATGGCAGAAGAAATATTCAAGAAATCTTGAGCAATAGATTTTTAAGATAGAATCCTAAATAACATCTTTAGGGCGCTTCTAAAAACTATCTTTTATAAAAATTTAACGCAAAGAACGCAAAGAATACGCAACGTTCGCAGAGAATATTGAAGTTTTTAGAAGTGCCCTTTAATAAGTAAAAAACCTAGAGGCTAATATTATCCCATGACAAATCAATTTGTAAAAGAAATAATTCTTTGATTTACTATATTTGTTATAGTTAATTAAGGATTAAATTGAAAAAATTCTCTGCACAACCCTACAGGTTAATTAATAAAGTTCAATATTATGATTGGGGTACGAAAGATGAAAATGCTTTTATTCCAATGTTCTTGGGTGTCCAAGCAAAACCGGGATTGCCTTATGCCGAATTATGGATTGGCGCTCATCCGAAATGTCCGTCGGAAATTATTGTCGACAACGTAAATATCCCTCTTAATAAATTTGTTAAAGATTATCCTCTTGAATGTTTAGGCGATTATGTAGTTCGGAAATTCAACGGGCAATTTCCTTTTTTGCTAAAAGTTCTTTCTTCAGATAAAGCGCTTTCTATCCAAACTCATCCAAATAAAATTCAAGCAGAAAAATTGCATTCATTGGACCCCCAAAATTATCCCGATGATAATCATAAACCGGAAATAGCTGTTGCTATAGATTCCCTAGTTGCAATTGCAGGCTTTCGCCCCGTAAAAGAAATTGTGCAAAATTTAATTTCTCTGCCTGAGCTTAATGATTATATCAGGGAAGAACTAATTGCAAAAGTATTAAACTCTAAAAATGATCAGGAGTTTGAGAAAAATATTCAAGGTCTCTATAGCGAAATTATGAAGAGGGCAGATGAATCAGAAAACCTTTCTAAATGTATTCTTAAAATAGCCGAACGCTTAAAGAATAAATCAACTTTATTGCCGGAAGAGTTTCAGTTCCTTACACAATATGACTTATTCGGCGTAGATATAGGTCTACTTTCATTTTTCTTTTTCAATATTATTCATTTAGAAAAAGATCAAGCCATCTTTACACAAGCTGGCGTCCCTCACGCATATATAAAAGGAAATATAATTGAGTGTATGGCAAATTCGGATAACGTGGTCCGTGCCGGTCTAACTAATAAGTTTAAAGATGTGAAGACTTTGTTGGATATAATTAAATATGATTTTGCTAAATATGAAATTCTTAATGAAGAGCAAAAAGAAGATGAGATAATTTACAAAACTATAGCGGAAGAATTCGAAGTTTCACATTACCGGAAAGAAAGCGGATTTGCACAAATGAAAAAATCCAAAGGTAAGCTAGCTGTGTATTTAATTACAGAAGGAACAATTGAAATTATATGGAAGTCCGGCGATATTAAATCTTCACAGAAATTTTCAAAAGGAGAATCGATTTTTATTCCCGCTGCATTATCAGAGTATGAAATCTCTACTCTAAGTGCGGCTGAATATTACGTTGTCAAGATTCCGTCTTGACAAAATAGGCGTCAATTTAACATTTATAAACTTAAAAAACGGCATTTGAGAAACCGATGAATCGGTTCAATGGTGTTCGTTTCATTTCTTCCCCACGAATAAAAAGTCTGTGTGAAAATTAGTTTTCAAAGAATAAATATTAATATTTTTGTATAAGCCATTTTAATTTTTATTACTTAAAATTTATTCATCAATTGCCACGCCACCTGCCTACCGGTCAGGCCCCGCATACGGGGCAGGCTGGTTTATGGTATTGCCCCGCCATTTATGGCGGGGATTAGTGTAAAAAAGATAATTATGGCTTTAGCCACATAAATAGCACAAATGGGGCTGAAGCCCGGTATTTATTGGAGCTCATTTCACCCCGACATAAATGTCGGGGCAATAAAAAAAATAATGTAGTCATATTTTAAAACCATAATTAGAATATTTGTTCATCACTTCTGTATTTTCACACAGGCTCTAAATTCGTGGGCTGCTATCATATCTTTTAATTGATTTCCTATTAACCACTTTGCCATTATCCGCTTGACAAATATTCTGTTAATTCTTATTATTACAAATAATATTCTAAATCTATAGAAATATCAGAATGATTAACGAAATTGACGCTAAAATATTGAATATACTTCAAAAGAATTCTAGGACGACAAATGCCGAAATTGCCCGGCAAGTTAAAATGGCACCTTCAGCAGTGCTTGAACGAATAAGACGCCTTGAACAAAGAAAAATCATTAAAAAATATACAGCACAGATTGACCCAAAAGAAGTAGACCGTGGACTCCTTGCCTTTATCCAGGTAACAGCTAAAGGTCAAATTGTCGATCAAAAAACCGCTAAAGAAATTTCAAAAATTCCTGAAGTCTTGGAAGTCCATATTGTAGCGGGTGAGGATAGCTTCCTTGTAAAAGTAAGAGCGGCAAATACTGATGCGCTTACTCAATTGCTCCGAACTAAATTCTCAACTATCGGATCTATAAGAACTACAAATACAACAATTGTACTTGAAACTATTAAAGAAACAGTGGAACTATGTTTCTAATATCTTATGATACGCAACTATTGGAAAAATGGAGTAGTGGAAAAGATTATTTTTCCCCATTATTCCACCATTCCATTACTCCAAATGGAAATCCTGTGTAATGTGAATTCATTTTCTTAAATTAAATTATTCGGAGATGTTATGGCTAAAAAGCTAACAAGAAGATCATGGGCCGAGCCTTTCAAAATAAAGGTTGTTGAACCCATCAAGGTTACTACTCGCGAGCATAGAGTGAAAGCTGCCAAAGAGGCAGGCTATAATACATTCCTTCTAAAATCTGAAGATGTGTATATTGATTTGCTTACCGACAGCGGCACAAATGCTATGAGCGATTATCAATGGGCTGGCATGATGCTCGGCGATGAAGCTTATGCAGGCAGTAGGAATTTCTATTATTTATGGGATAACGTCAAGAAATATTATGGCTATCCTTATTTTGTCCCTACTCATCAAGGAAGGGCTGCGGAGCATTTAATATCACAAATCCTAATTAAAAAAGGCGACTATGTCCCTGGCAATATGTACTTCACAACTACAAGGCTGCATCAGGAGCTTGCCGGTGCTACTTTCGTCGATATAATAATTGACGAAGCCCATAACCCGCAAAGCGAACATCCATTCAAAGGAAATGTCGATCTAAATAAATTGGATAAACTTGTAAAAGAAGTAGGCGCTAAAAAGATTCCCTATATAAGCATTGCTGGCCCGGTCAACATGGCTGGCGGTCAACCTATTTCAATGGCAAACATGATTGACTTAGAAAACTATTCAAAACGACACGGCATAAAAGTATGGCTTGATGCAACTCGTGCTGTTGAAAATGCCTACTTTATCAAACAGCGTGAAAAAGGCTATAAAGATAAAACTATAGCTCAAATTTTAAAAGAAATGTGCTCTCACTTCGAAGGCATCTGGGTGAGCGCTAAAAAGGATTTGCTTGTCAATATCGGCGGCTTCTTAGCTACAAAAAATAAAAAGGTATTTGAAGAAGCCCGTAACATGGTTGTAGTGTACGAAGGACTTCATACTTACGGCGGTCTTGCAGGAAGAGATATGGAAGCCATGGCGCGCGGTATTGAAGAAATGACTAACTATGATTATATAAGATCAAGAATTGGTCAGGTTGAATACTTCGGTAATAAATTATTAGAATTTAATATTCCTATAGTAAAGCCAATTGGAGGACATGCTGTATTCCTTGATGCAAAAAGATTTTTACCTCACCTTAAGCAAATTGAATTCCCGGCACAGACCCTTGCCTTGGAGCTCTATATCGACTCAGGCGTAAGAGCAATGGAAAGGGGAATTGTATCTGCGGGCAGAAATGCAAAAACGGGCGATCATAACTATCCCAAACTTGAGCTTGTCCGTTTAACATTACCCCGAAGGGTTTATACCCAAGCACATATAGATGTAGCTTACGAATCAGTAGTGTCGGTCTATGAAAATCGAAAATCTATTAAAGGATTGAAGATGACTTATGAACCGAAATATCTAAGATTCTTCCAGGCACGTTTTGATAGGTTAAAGTAGTTAATCTAATTCTTATTAGAACATTTAACATTATGCCAAAATTCCCATCTGGAATATTGGCAAATGGATCTATTTATATGACATTCAATCCTGTTTGCCGGCGGCATGCCTTCTGGATTAGGGCAAATAAATCCCGAAGGGATGATATTATTATAGAAAAGGATAAAAGACACAAATAAAATCCCGTAAGGGATGACATACAAAGCCATTATAAGGGTCTAAAATCAAAAATATCGAATCGGTTCTCAATTAATAACATAGTTACTAAGTTGACGCCTATGCGGCAGGCGGGTGTCTGTCCCGTATGCGGGAAGAAATCCCCAACATAGCACAGATACTCAAACTAGTGTGGAACTTCTAAACTATACAGTAAGATCAATCAATATTCTTTTTAATAAATTTCTGACTAAAGGAATTTTATAAGCATTCTTTTCGAGTGGAGTGGCATCATTAAAAAACTTTTTACTAAATGCTGCAATACCTTCTTCACCGGTAGAAAGCCCTGCCAAACTTTTATTTAGTATATCAATTTGCCATGGTTTCGGAGCCACTCCGCCAAAAGCAACTCTGCCCTTAACTATTTTACCTCCCGATTTTTTTACAACTGCGGCAACACTTACGACTGCGAAATCAAACACTTCTCTTTCCATAAACTTTATATATTTACTTTTACTGCCATTATCAGGCTCTGGTATTATAATGCTTTCTAATATTTCACCGGGTTTAAGAATATTTTCTTTTGTAGGATCGATAGAAGGAAGAATAAAAAAGTCCCATGCAGATACAATTTTAAGTTTCCTGTCAGAATAGATAGAAAACTTTGCATCGAGGGCAAGCAAAGCAACCGCAGAATCAGAAGGATGTATAATGTAGCATGGATCTCCGCCAACAATACAATGATATTTATTTTCACCTGCAGCGGCGTAACATAGATTCCCCCCTTTCCTAATGCAATGGAAATCGCCTCTAAAATAAAAACACCTTGGTCGTTGGCAAAGATTTCCGCCAATTGTAGCAACATTCCTAAACTGAGGCGAAGCGATGTTATTGGCTGCTTCAGCAAGAACAGCGAATTTTTCTCTAATAACAGAATGCCCGGCTATATCAACAAGGTTTACTAAAGCTCCAATTTTTATTTCTTTTCCCGGAGTATATTTTATCTCGTTCAAACCTTTTATTAATTTCAGATTTACGAGATTACCAGGGGTAATGATATTATTTTTAATTAATCCCAGAGCATCCGTGCCGCCGGCAAACAATAATGCATTATTATTATGTTGTTGCATTAGGCTGCTGGCATCCTGCAAAGATTTAGGCTGATGGTACTTAAAGTTATTCATCATTATTCCTTAAAAAATTATTAAGTCACCTTACACAGAAACAACTCTTTGGAATTATAGTATTGCCGTTTATCCGCAATGGCGGATTGTTTTTTATGTCAAGATATTTCCTTTGCTTTTTTCTTGAACTTAATCTTGAACTCACACTTTTGAAAATATCGCTCAATTCCATTACTCCACTATTCCATTTTTCCAATGGTCGCATAGCAATCAGTTATTTATTAAATCAACCATACAAAGCATTCAAAACTTTATCAGGAGTCATGGGTAAGCTTTTAATCCTTTTTCCAATTGCATTATAAACTGCATTTGCGATTGCGCCTGCAGTTGGGATAATAGCAGGTTCTCCCATGCCCTTCACGCCGGTATTGCTCAATAAATTATCTCCCTTACTTACTACGTAGATTTCGATTTCGGGTACATCCTTTATTGTTGGGATTTTATATGTATGTAAATCAGTATTAAGAACCTTGCCGGTATTGGCATCCAAAATTCTTTCTTCCATTAATGCAAAGCCAATTCCTTGAATAATACCGCCATGGAATTGATTTTCAACGGTTTTCTGATTAAGGACGCGACCAATATCATGAGCGGCTACAATTTTTAATACTTTTATTTTTCCAGTTTCGGTATTTACTTCTACTTCTGCAAAATGCGCCCCGAATGAATTTATTGCATAATGCTCTGGATTTGCGCTTCGAGCACCATTAGTAATGAACATCTGTTCATGCATACTGTGCATTAATGCGGGAATGGATACTGACTTTGATTTATCATTTTTAACATAGACCGATGCCTCTTTATAAACGAGTTCATCTTCGGGAAGTCCCAGCACTGCGGCGGCACCGGAAATTATTTTGCTTTTCATTTGTTCCGCAGCGTCTCTTGCAGCAGGTGATAGTGATGGAGCGGTTGTACTTCCGCCGCTTTCAGGTCCAAATGGTACCGAAGATGTATTGCCAAGAATTACCTGCATTCTATCGATAGGAATCTCAAGAACTTCAGAGACAACTTGTGCGAGAATAGTATATGTTCCTGTGCCTATATCCTGTGACCCTCCAAGTATAGTAACGCTGCCATCGCTGTTTAACTTTAAGGTTACATACGCAGGGGGACCTCCTGATCCGCCCCATATTTGTGTAGCCATACCAATTCCACGTTTCAGATATCCCGTATCAGTACCTGTAGGCTTTCGTTTTTCATACCATCCGATAGCTTCAGAACCTTTCTTATAAGCTTCCCGCAATAATTTTGTTGTATATGGGCTTCCTGAACCCGGATCAACTTCTGAATAATTTTTCAATCTAAACTCGAGTGGATCAATTCCCGCTTTTTCGGCTAACTCATCAATAAAAGATTCTAGTGCGAAAGTTCCCTGAACATGACCGGGCGCTCTAAAAGCCCTTGCTCTGCCGGCATTAATCATTACGCTATACTCGGTAGTTTTCAAATTACTGCACTTATAAATACCTTTAATCGGGCCGCTGCATCCGCCCCATGAAGGATAAGCTCCCACGGCAGAATAGGAGGTAAGAGACATAGCAGTTAAAGTACCGTCCTTTTTTATACCGGCTTTAAGAGTTTGTATAGAGTCGGGTCTATTGCCGGTAATTAAATTCATTTGTTTTCGGTTCACAGTAATTTTAACAGGTTTTCCTATATCCCTTGCAAGAAGAGCGGCAATAATGGTGTATTTGCCTGTTTCAAGTTTACTTCCAAAACCGCCTCCCATATATTTAGTAATAACTGTAACATCGCTTTCAGGTAGTCCCAAACTTCTCGATACTACATTTCTAACTGCGAAAACTCCTTGAGTGGAATCCCAAACTTTAAGTTTATTTCCATCCCAATTAACAACACTGCAATGAACCTCAGTAGAATTATGAACTGCAATTTGAGTCTCGAATTTATCTTCGAGAACATAATCAGCTTCCTTAAATCCTTCTTCAATATTACCTCTGTCGTACTCAGCTGGCTTTCCACCCACAATATTTCCGTTGTCGTGAATTTTAACCGAGTTTACTTTCAGCGCATCCTGAGAAGAAGTAACGAAGGAAAGCTGTTCATATTCCACTTCAATTAATTTTAGAGCTTCTTCAGCAATGCTGTCGGACTCTGCAACGATTGCTGCAACTTCATCGCCCTCGTAACGGACATGGGAATCAAACAGCATTGTAGAATTATTGAACCATGGAATCTTAGCAGCATTTTCAAAAGTTAAGATTTCTAGCACACCGTCAAGTTGTTTAGCTTTCTTCGTATTTATTTTTTTTATCTTAGCATTAGGATAAGCCGAGCCTAAGATCCTTGCGTGGGTCATTCCCGGAAGATCGACGTCAAAGGTATAGATAGCTGTACCGCTTACTTTATCATAACCATCAATTCTCGAAACAGCTTTCCCGACGACATTGAGGGTGTCATTATTTCCCCAATCTTTATATTTATCCGTAGAGACTTCAGCAATGGTTTCTCTATAATCTTCTTCAAAAAAATATTTAGTTTTAACAATCTTACGAGGCATTTTATCCTCTCCATTTTATAGATTTATTATCTAAATTGAATTAATAATTTCCTATTTATTTTTAGCTGCAGCGGCAATAACCGACTTCATAATATTAGGATAAGCAGCACACCTGCATAAATTTCCGGACATACCTTCAAGAATTTCATCCTTCGAAGGCTTAGGATTTTTTATTAAAATAGCTTGGGCTGCCATGACCTGACCGGGAGTACAAAATCCACATTGCATTCCATCGTGCTCTATAAATGCTTCCTGAATAGGATGTAATTTCTCGCCGGACATTAGACCTTCGATAGTAATGATTTCAGAACCTGCAGTGTCAAGAGCGAGTATATGGCAGGAGCTAACTGCTTTACCGTTCATTAAAACAGTGCAGCCACCGCATTCACCTTGATTGCAGATTAACTTTGTGCCTGTAAGCTTTAATTTGTTTCTTAATAACTCTACCAAAGTTGTTTCCGGCTCTACCGATACACTTACTTTTTTGCCGTTTACTCGAAGAGTTAATGGTTCTTTGTTCTTGCTTTCTGTTTCGACTTCTTCAAGAACCTTCCTGGAAAATTTTGAAAGGACGGGTGCGGCTGCATAGCTTCCGATGACACTTGTGCCGATGCCTTTGACAAAGCTACGGCGGGAAAATACTCTGGGTTTTGATTTGTCTTTCATTATGTAATCCCATTTAGTAATAGCTTTTTCTGATCGTAAAATATAATATTAGAAAATCTCTTTCAAGTCTTTACGAAAT
>JAJYCM010000072.1 GCA_021778375.1 Bacteroidota bacterium | reverse complement strand
TATGTTTTATAGCCGGGTTTATTTTCAGGTAGGATGGAATAAAGGAGGTACTTTTCCTTCTCAGTCAATTTTCTTGGAAATTGGTGAAAGCCATTTCCATTTTGAAGATAATAATTTGTTTCCAAGAGTAAAGTTGATGATTACTTAAAAAAATATTAATAACGCTTTACTAATTTATCAATCGCTTTAATTTCAGTTAACAATTCTTTCAACTCACTTAAAGGCAGCTGACTTGAAGCATCGCTCAATGCTTCTTTTGGATTAGGATGAACTTCAAGGAATAACGCATCAATTCCGACTGCAGTTGCTGCTTTTGCCAAAGGCTTTATAAATTTTGGTTCGCCTCCACTAGTAATTCCTTTACTTGGAAGTTGTACTGAATGCGTTGCATCCATAACCACGGGATATCCAAATTCTTTCATTATCACGAAGGAACGCATATCAACTACAAGGTTATGATAACCAAAGGTTGTCCCTCTTTCTGTAAGCATTATTTTATTGTTACCTGTTGATGCAACTTTTTCAGCAACGTGCTTCATATCGTCTGGAGCTAGAAATTGGCCTTTTTTAACGTTAATAATTTTTCCGGATTTACCCGCGGCGAGAAGTAATTCTGTTTGGCGAGATAAAAATGCAGGGATTTGCAAAATATCAACTACGTCTGAAGCTGCTGCAATTTCTTCAGCAGTGTGAACGTCTGTCAAAACAGGAAGTGATAAATTATTTTTTACTTTACGAAGAATTTCCAGCGCTTCTTTTTCGCCAATTCCGGTAAAAGAATTTATATTTGTTCGGTTTGCTTTTTTATAGCTTGATTTGAAAATGAAAGAAATACCCAAATCTGCCGTAATTTTTTTTATAGCTTCTGCTGTTGAAAGAATTAGATCTCCATTTTCAACAACACAGGGACCGGCAATTAAAACAATTGGATAGCCGTCGCCGATCTTTATATTTTCTAATTGTATCATAATTTCAATTTATCTGATTTTCTTATCTTAAATATAAATAAATTTGATACATTATATTATATTAGTTTCTTATAATATTTAGCATCAGGACAAAAGCACACGGTTGAAAAGCAGATTTTAACCATAGCGTCAGGTACATGAGGTTTTACAAAAGTTCTCCTTACGTTTTACCGTCGCGGATTTGAATTTCAAATAGGTGACAAGGATTACCTCAAAATAAAACCGAAATAGTGAGATTTGCATTTAAAATTATTTACTCATGTTACGCAGACAATTTCAAATATAATGGAAGTGAATTGCAAAACCTCCGAGGTTTAGGAAAACCTCGGAGGTTTCTCATTATGCAATAATAACCTTTTGCGTAAGGTGACTTATTGACTAACTTTTGTAACGTTGGAATGGATTTAATCAAATTTTTAGAAAATCAATTTTAGAAATCTTTATGAAAATACTTAGCACTTCGGTCAGCATTATATTTATTTTGCTGATAAATATTTCAGAATCCAATTTTGTTCAAGCTCAGCCAAAACCTGTGATGAATTCAGGCGAATTGCAGCTAGCGCTTAAAAAATTAAATGTGCTTGGCAGCGTATTGTATATTGCGGCTCACCCTGACGATGAAAATAATGCTTTACTTGCTTATTTTGCAAAAGGAAAACTTCTCCAGACTGGTTACCTTTCTTTAACTCGCGGCGACGGGGGGCAAAATCTACTTGGTACAGAACAAGGTGATTTGCTTGGAGTTCTGCGTACTCAGGAACTTTTACAAGCGCGTAAAATTGACGGCGCTAAACAATACTTTTCTCGAGCTGTTGATTTTGGATTCTCTAAATCAGCGCAAGAAACTTTAGACTTTTGGAGAAAAGAAAAAATTCTATCGGATGTTGTCTGGGTTATTAGGGAATTCAAACCGGATATAATAATCACCAGATTTCAAGGAACTAAGGCTGATGGACACGGCAATCATACGGCATCCGAAATACTTGCAGCAGAGGCATTCAAATTATCAGGGGATTCTACAAAATTTCCTGAACAATTAAAATACGTAAGGCCCTGGCAGGCTAAAAGAATTCTTTGGAATGCCTGGCTTCCGTTACTTGAAAAACGTAAAACCGATCTTTCAAAATTATTAAAGGTTGACGTAGGCGGTTATAATCCTTTGCTTGGGAAATCTTATACTGAAATTGCGGCTGAAAGCAGAAGTATGCATAAAACGCAAGGTTTTGGTTCGAGCAGTAGTTTTGGAGAAGCAATAAATTATTTCGTTCCGATAGCCGGCTCCCCTGCTGTTAATAATATCTTTGAGGGAATTGATATGAGCTGGAACCGTATCAAAGGTGGCGAAAAAATAGGGAAATTGATTTCTGAGGCAAACGAAGAATTTCGCCCGGGAAATCCCTCCGCAATTATACCTGTTCTACTAAAGGCTTACGCTGAAATGAAGACGATTGATAATGATTATTGGGTAAAAGAAAAGGAAAAGGAATTAGTTGAAGTTATTCGTTCATGCGCTGGAATTTTTGTAGAAGCAGATGCCTCAGATTATACTGTTTCTCCCGGTGATAAAATCAATGTTGCTTCTTCGATCATAAACCGTTCAAATTTTACTTTTATATTAGAGAGAGTGGATGTAACTGAACAAGAAAAAAGTATGAATGAGAATTCCGAATTGAAAAATGAAAAAATAGTTCCGGTAGACTTAACGTGCAAAATTCCGGTGGATGCTGAATATTCACAACCATATTGGTTGAGAAAAGAACATACCATTGGGGATTATGATGTGGATGATCAAAGGTTAATCGGAAAAGCAGAGAATGATCCCCCTCTATTAGCAAAATTTTTCGTAAAAGCTGGCAATGAAGAATTGATTTTCAAAACTCCAGTTCAGTACAAATGGACTGACCCAGTTAAGGGAGAAGAATTTAGGCCTCTTGTGATTGCTCCGAAAGTATTAATAAATTTAAAGGATAAAGTTTATCTTTTCCCAACTTCAAATGAAAGGAAAATTTCATTTATACTTAAAAGCAGTGAAAATAATTTAACAGGTATATTTAAAATAAATGTACCGAAGGGGTGGAATGTTGAACCAGATCAAAAATCTTTCACTTTTAAGAAAAAGTATGACGAGCAAATTTTTAATTTTCAAGTAACTCCGCCGGATAACTTTTCAGAAGGCTATTTAACTGCAGAAGCAATTACCGGGAATAAATCATATTCATTGGGTGAATCAATAATAAATTATTCTCACATTCAACGTCAGATTGTATTCTATCCATCGAAAGTAAAGATTATACGGTTAGATTTGAAAAAGGTAATTAATAATATTGGTTACATCATGGGCCCCGGTGACGAAGTTCCCCCAATACTTAGTGAACTTGGATATCACGTTACCATGCTAACCGAAAATGACTTAGAGACAAAAAATCTCACCGATTTTGATGCAATCGTAACAGGGATACGATTGTATAATACCGATAAGCAAATATCCTTTGAACAACCTAAGCTTTTAAAATACGTAGAGAACGGCGGAACTTTAGTGGTTCAGTACAATAAATTTTTCGATTTAGTGACTGATAAAATAGGTCCTTATCCTTTTCATATATCTAATGATAGAGTCACTGATGAAAATTCTAAAGTCACTTTTTTAGATAAGGAAAATCCTATTCTTAATTTTCCTAATAAAATTACCGAAAATAATTTTAATGGCTGGATTCAGGAACGAGGTTTATATTTTGCAGATAGCTGGGATAAAAATTATACCGCAGTCATCAGCTGCCATGATCCTGAAGAGACACCTAAAGAGGGCGGAATTCTATATACTCATTTCGGCAAGGGAGTTTTTATCTATACAGGTTACGATTGGTTTAGAGAACTTCCAGGAGGCGTTTCAGGTTCTTATCCTATATTTGTTAACATGATTTCTGCCGGAAAATTTTATTATAGACAGCAATCTAAATAACAGCTATTAAATTTTTAAAAAGGCTTAACTTATTTTTATTAAAAAAAGATGGAATTATAATGACTGACATGAAAGAATTGAAATCAATTGAAGAATGGGATCAACTTAAGAAAGATTCTTTATTAAAAAGCGAATTGGTGATTCTTAAGTATAGTTTATACTGTTCGATTAGTGCATTTGCAGAAGATAATTTTGATCGTTGGGTTTCATCATTGGATGATAGTCCTGAATTAAAAATTAGAAAAGTGAATGTGGTTTCCGAACGACAGCTGAGCCAGCAAATAGCAAAAGATTTAAAAATAGTCCATGAATCACCTCAGCTAATATGGTTAGATCGGGAAATGAACGTAAAGTGGAATGTTACACATTATGGAATAACTAAGGCTGCTATTGAAGATAAGATTAAAACAAGATGAACTATTCAAGATGTTTTACCGGGAAAATATTACTTGTAATTAATATTGCATAAGGACATTTTCCCGGTAAAACAGAAGCACATATTAGCCAGGACGCAAATAATCCCAAATAGGATGCCCCTTATCATTTCTCATTTTTAGAATAATTCCATTGCAAATAATTCTTGCAGCTATCATAATGGGTTTATTATTAAAGGTCACTCGCGAACCTTCAATTTCAATCTTGTCATTAACTTTAAGGCAAATATTCAGACATTTGGTAAACCAGGTCGGGCATAAAATTGCGGTGAGGGTATCCGTTTTAGTTTTAACAATAAGTTGAATACCATAAGACATCCCGTTAGATGGTTTAACACTGTCTAAACTTACAATTTCACCAAAGACTGTATCTATTGTTTTAGTATTAAACAGGCTGTTAAATTTACTACCATCTTCCCAGCCATCATTTTCTTTTTGAGCAATACAAGTCGCTGAACAAATTATCACTAACAGACATACTACTACGGATGAAGAATAATTTACCTTCATAAATAACCCCTTCCTCAGGCTATCTATTACTCAGCCTGATATAATTATCCAACCCAATTTTCCGCGAAAGTATTTCGATTAGCTCTTACATCTTGAAGTAGAGATGCATTTGCCTTTACGCAAATCGTAGGTATTTCCGAAAATCTCAAAACTTTATTACAAACATTTCCTGTAACAAGATTAGAAAGTCCTGTCCAGCCGTGAGAAGCAATTACGATAAGGTCGACATGATTTTTACGGGAATAGTTTAGAATCTGTTCATAAGGTTTACCTGGAGCCAAAATTTCGATGATATCAACACCCTTAGAGGAAACTTTATTAATAAACCGCCTTAATTCCTCTTCCGCATCAAGGTATCGTGATTCCTCAAATCGTTTTTTGTTGAAATCATCCAAGCTTTGGTCTTGATTGTAAACCGACTCTATAATGTGCAGAACATGAAGAACGGAATGATTCTGTTTCGCAAGCATATGGCCGAATTCAAGAGCTTGCACAGAATTCACAGAGAAGTCCGTAGGCACCAGAATATTTTTATATTCAACCATCGAAACCTCCTTATTTGATTATTAAATATCTAAATCAAAAATTAAAATGTGCAATGTTAGAATAATTGACACATAAGGTCAAATATTTGTACATATCTTGTTATTAATTTAGACGAACAATGTCGATAATTGTTTCGTTACTTCATTTAAATCAAAAGGTTTATAAATAATTGAATTTGTATATTTTCTTATTGTCTTATCAAAATCTTTGACTTGATTTTCATAAACATAAGTCAGAACAATCGGGACATTAGTTTTAGCTTTACGAAGTTCGTAACATAAAGCTTCTATTTTTTTTGATGGTTGCGTATCAATGATAATCATATCAAAATCCAAACAGGAAGATACCTCTTGCAGAACATGAAGATCTGTAGTAGTAGTTACATTGTAGCTATTCTGCAAATACATCAAGAAACTTAAACACATACTTGCATCTGAACTATAGATAATGATATTTTTCATATTAGATGATTTTCCGGCAAATTATAAGCGTGCAAAAACAGCACGTCGATTTGTGTGCCAGAATTGAGTGAATTAATTTTGAAAGAATAAGCCCAAAATATATCGAAATTAGATATTTTGTAGCAATTATGACTACAGAATAGGAATTATTCTTGAAATTACTTCTCGTTATTGAAAAATAATAATCAAATATTTCTTGGAATGAGAACTCTGGCAATAAGGATACAGACAAAATATTGCATATTCGAGTAAATAGACTAAATCATTAAGCTTTAATATCGAGTTCTTTCAGTTTTCTATAAAGCGTAGAAAGTCCGACTTGAAGGACCTCGGCAGTTTTTTCTTTATCAAAATGATTATTTTCCAAAGCTTTGAATATATAATCTTTCTCAATTTTCTTGACATATTCTTCAAGCGAGCCAACTTTAGAAAAATCTATTATAGGCCCCTTAGAATTAAAATTTTGAGGTAGATCGTTGAGAAGTATAAATTCGGTCTTGCAAAAAATAGCTGCTCTTTCCAGTGTATTTTCAAGTTCACGAATTTCCCCTTTCCATTCATAATTCATTAAAGAGCGCATAGCATCGCTTTCTATTCCTTTAATATTCTTATTTAACTCTTTCCGATATTTATTTAAGAAATGATCCGCAAGCAGTGGTATGTCTTCTTCCCTTTCTTTTAATGAAGGGAGTCTAATTTCGACAATGTTTAGCCTGTAATAAAGGTCCTCTCTGAAACGGCCATTGGCAACATCTTCTTTAAGATCGCGATTTGTGGAAGCAATGAACCTAACATTGACATTAATCGACGCCGTAGATCCGACGGGAGTGTATTCTTTTTCTTGCAGCACACGAAGCAATTTTACTTGAAGCTGAAGAGGTAATTCGCTTATTTCATCTAAAAACAAAGTGCCGCCGTCAGCAGCTTTTATTAAGCCATCTTTATCAGAGATAGCTCCAGTAAAAGCACCACGTTTATGCCCGAACAATTCGCTTTCAATTAGATTTTCTGTAATAGTTCCACAATTAACAGAAATAAGAGGCTTATTTTTCCGTTTACTGTTATAATGCAAAGCACGGGCGACTAACTCCTTACCCGTACCACTTTTACCCGTAATTAAAACAGTCGTATCGGTATCAGCAACTGTTTGAATCATATCAAAAATTTTTCTAATTGCCGGACTTTTACCAACGATATTTTCGAAATCAAAATTTCTCTGAATTTCTTTCCTTAAAAGTCGATTTTCAAGGATAAGATTTCTAACCTCAAATAATCTTCTAATTTTAATTAAAAGTTCATCAAATTCTACCGGTTTCAGTAAGTAATCACTTGCCCCGTTTCTAAGTGCTGAAATTGCCGTATCCAAAGAACCAAAGGCAGTTATAATGATAACAGAAGTTTGTATGTTCAACTTTTTTATTTCTTCAAGAAGCTGAATCCCTTTCATTTCAGGCATTTCAAGGTCAGTCAACACCAGATCGAAAGACTCTTCGAGAAGCCAATTATAGGCAGCACGTCCATTTTCCGCCTCCTGGACATAGAACCCTTCTTTTTTCAATACAAAAGAAAGAGATTCTCTAATTATATCTTCATCATCTACAACTAAAATTCTTTCAGCCATATATTTTCCTTTTAAGGTTGAATTGGTAAAGTAATTGTGAAAGTAGTGCCCTTATCTAATTTGCTTTCTACTTTAATATCTCCCTGGAAACTTTTAATTATACCGTAGCTCACCCACAGACCTAAGCCGGTTCCTTTACCCGCTTGCTTGGTAGTGAAGAATGGTTCAAAAACTTTTGCTAAATTTTCTTCAGGAATACCTTTGCCGTTATCAGTAAAAACCAGAATCACAAAATCGTCAATTATTTCAGAACTAATTTCAATTTTCTTTTGCTTCCCGAAATCTTCAACCTCAGCAATAGCATCGACAGCATTAAGCAAAATATTCACAAAAATTTGCTGAATTTGATCCGAGATAAGCGGAAGAAGCGGAATTTTTTTATTTAAATCGACACTAAAGATTATGTCCTTAGCTTTAGCGCCTACTTTAATTATTTCAATAGCTTCGGAAATATTTTGATTTATGTCTGTTAATTGAAGTTCATAATTAGAAGGGCGTGAAAAATCAACAAGGTCCCTTATAATTTTTGAGATTCTTGTAACCTGTTTTTTGACTAGCTCTAATTTTTCTTTAGCAAATTCATCGTTAGTAGACCTTTGAACTACCTGTACTAGGGCGGAAATAGAAGCCAAAGGATTACCTACTTCATGAGCAACACCCGCAGCCAAAGTGCCTATACTTTCCATTTTTTGAGTATGGATTAACTGTTTTTCCAACAATTTTTTTTCGGCAAGGTCGCGATGGATACCAAAATATCCTGTTACATTCCCGTCACTGTCGAGAATCGGAGAAATTAATAGTTGAGTATAAAACGGGTCGCCATTCTTCTTACGGTTTTCCACCTCGCCAACCCAAACTTTACCGGAGGAAATTGTTGTCCACATTTTGTCCCAGAATTTTTTTGAGTGTTTTCCACTGCTGAAAATACTGGGGTTTTTACCGATCAAATCTTCTCTCGTATAGCCGCTTGTTGCAACAAAGGCCGGGTTCACATAAATCATTTTCCCTTGAAGGTCGGCAATTTGTACGGGGTTAACAGTGTTTTGAGCAACGTAATAGAAACGCATCAGCTCATTTTCTTTGGTTCTTTGGTCAGTTACATCTCTGGCCAAAATAAAGCAATTCAAATTATTGCCGGATAAATCGCCAAATGGTGAAAGAAATAAATTTATATCGAAGATTTTACTACCGGTATTAAACTTTGTAAATAGATTTTCATTTTTATTCTCGTCGATACAATTCTTCAATAACAATTTCGCTCTTCCAACAAATGCAGGTTCAATTAAATCAAAAATATTTTGATGGATCAAATTGTTATTAGTGATTTTTAAAGTGTCATATACGGTTTTATTTAGATCCAATATTTCCCCGTCCTTCGAAACAATAAAAAACATATCTTGAAATTTTTCAAAAAGGTCAAAATCAAATTTGAATTTCTTATTGGATGGATTTTTCATACAAAATTGTGTTTGATTTATTTATACTAACATTTCACCGTAAAAATAAAAAAAATGAACAAATAAAAGTAAACCACCCATAATTTTTTATAATCATCAAATGTGAAACCACTATATAAAATAGTGCCATTATTTTTTTGAAATTTACTAATAGAAACAAAAATTTCTTATCATAATTAAAAATATTTTAAAGCAATAAGACAAGCGATAAGAAAGGATTCCCACTTCTGCAAAGTAAAAAAAACCTTCTTCCCAATGTCAAGAATTTCATATTGAATATAACATAAAATAATATAAAAAAATTGAGTTACCGGCGTAGAAATTATCAATATATATATTGGAATGAAGATTGCAGTAAAATTTTCGCACTATAATTATTAATTGCCTATAAGTTATAAGCGTAGAGTAAAGGTTACGGTAATTTTCCTTCTTGTTCAGCCGCAGCCTTTAATCTATCCTAATAACGATTAAAAAATGTTACCTCTCATCTTAACGCCCACCTTAGGGCATGGTGAATATGATCCGCAAGTTGATCATCATGCCCTAATATTTTATACAGATGTAAAAAAATTTTTTATAACTTCGGTTAGTTGTTCAAATTCAATTAAGAAAGCGTCATGCCCAAAGATTGAATTTATTTCTGTATACACTGAGTGAGGTATTTTTGAAGCGATGTCGATTTGTTCTTCCGGCGGGTATAAAATATCTGTAGATATACCGATATTTAAAGATTTAGCCTTAATGTTCTTAAGAACTTCTTCTTCCGAAGCTCTATTATAACTAATGTCATGCAAATCCATAGCCTTTGTGATATACAAGTATGTGTTGGCATCAAAGCGTTCGACCAATTTTAAGCCCTGGTGTTCCAAATAATTCTGAATTTGAAATTTATAATCCTTAACAATAAAATTGTTTGGAGAATCGGGTCTTTCTCTCCCAAATTTTCTATCAAATGAAGGTTTAGTACGGTAGCTTATCATGGCAATTTTCCTTGCTAAACCAAGACCTTTTAACGGTTGTTTTTTATAATTACCGTTCTCCCAAGAGACATCATTCATAATTGCATTTCTTGCGGCTTCATTTAGGGCAATTCCCCATGCAGAATGTCGAGCGGATGTAGCAATAGGGATAATGGTTTCAACAAAATCAGGGTACATAATTGCCCATTCTAGAACCTGCATTCCGCCTAAAGAACCGCCAGCAATAGAAAATATTTTTTTTACTCCCAACATTCTTAAAAGTTCGTATTGAACTTTGACCATGTCTCTAACGGTAATTAATGGAAAATCCATTCTGTAAGCAACGTTTGTCGAAGGGTTCAAACTTGCGGGACCAGTAGAGCCGTAACAACCAACCAAGAAATTAGGGCAGATAACAAAATATTTATTTGTGTCAAACGCCTTTCCCGGTCCAATCAGTTCATTCCACCAGCCTGATTTACCGAAATTCATTTTGTTATATTTGTAAAGAAATTCATGGTTTGCTGAATTAGTTAATTCTTCTTCCGTAATAATTCCGGCTGCATGCGAATTTCCGGTCAAAGCGTGGCAAATCAAGATTACATTATCACCGGATGAATTTAATTCACCATAGGCTTGATAGGCTGTCGATACGGAGTTTAAAGCTTCTCCAGATTCTAAATGAAGCGGATTTTCTTTTGAAAACAGTTCAACAACTTTTGTAAGCGAGAATATTTCAACTTTTTCTAACAGGGTTAATTCCATTTTTTTTATTCCGAAAGATAAAAAATGTTTTGTAAAAGAAATAAAGCCAGGGTGACTCAAAAGTCCA
>JAJYCM010000071.1 GCA_021778375.1 Bacteroidota bacterium | reverse complement strand
GCATTATTATTTATGACGTGACATGACATATTATATTCCAAAGGATTTCCCATTACATTAATAACTTTATGAAATGATTTATTCAATCTCTAAACATAAAGTAATATTTATTCTTTGGATTATTTCCTTACTTATTATTTTTTACTCCATTTATAATATTCACCATGAATTTAATAAGGAAATCTCAAACCGCTTTGAAGATCATCAAAAGGATTTAACGTACATAGTTGCCTCCCAAATACAAACCTACATTTTCAATCGTTCTATTGATTTTAAAGCATTAGCAAAAACTATTTCGTATGAAAATAATAATAAAAAAAATATTCAAAATGATATTAACGAATGTTTCAACTTTGTCAAAAATCATTATGGCATGGAATTGCAATTCATCGATGCAAATAGAAAAGTCAAATTTTCTACAGACTCCTCCAAAATAGGACAAAACTTTAGCAGTAATTCCCTTTATAATTGGTGCCGTAATTCTTCTAACTATCAGCAAATTAAATTATCAACAAGTGATGATTCAAATTTAACCTTAAATAAGCTGACCCGTTATTTGAAGATAATTACTCCCGTCTATGCTTCCTCTAACAGTATTCATCCTCTAAATAAAAAATTAAAATTTCAAGGTTTATTAGTCTTAAAAGTTAATCTTGAAAGTCTTCTAAATGAAAATATTTACAAATTGAGTCTATTAGCCAAAAAGACTGAATTTATCTTAGTCGATAATAACGGTTTAATAATTTCGCCTAATTATAATAAGCATCCTCAGTTCTCCTCAACAAACCTCAATAGTAATTCTTGTATTACCTGTCATCCGGCTTATCCAGTAGGAATAGATTCTGAAAAGAATTTACCTTATAATCCTTTCATCCTAAATGAAAGTGTTTTACTCCAGACAAAAAATAATGGAAAAAAAATAGTTACTTTTTATAATATTGAACTACCTGGTACTAAATGGCTCTTAATTATATCCGGTTCATTTTCTTTAATGCAAGCTATTGAAAATAATGCGCAATTGAAATTTTCCTTCCTTTTTCTATTGATTACTTCAATTTTTATAGCCGGTTCGATGATTATTTACCGTAATTATATTCGTAAAGAAAAAGCCGAGGAAGAAATTCAACGATTAATTGAAAAACATAAACTTGAATCGGAATTAATGGAGTCTGAAAAAAGATATAAATTGGTAGTCGAAAAATCTCCTCTCCCAATTATTTTGCACGAATCACAAAGTATCTTTTATGTCAATGATAGCTGTGTCGATTTATTTGGCGCAAAAAATAAAGATGAAATTATCGGTAAACCTTTTAACTCATTCTTTACAGGTACCAAAAAAATATTAGATGGACGAAAAGGGGATAGACCATCAACTAATAGTAAAGAATTACCCTATGAACAAAAATTACTTCGGATTGACGGTTCAATATTAGATGTCGAAATTACGGAAATGGATTTTATCTTTAATGGAAAATCAGTTATGCTTGCAATTTGTGCCGACATTACTTCGAAAAAGAAGGAAGAAGAAGCCATGTTAAAATATAATAAGGAGTTGGAAGATTTGCACTCAAAAAAGAATTTCCTATTTTCAATCATCGCTCAAGACTTAAAAAGCCCGTTTCAATCGCTTATTGGTTATACCGACCTTCTCGCAAATGAGCTTGATGCTTTAGATGAAAATGAAATCAGAATGTTCTCTATAGCGCTAAACAAAAACGCTAAAATTTATTTTAATCTTCTTGAAGGTCTTCTTTCATGGGCTACTATCCAAACACAAAGTGAAAACTTCTCGCCTAAAGAACTTGAATTATTGACAATTGTTAATGATGCTATAAGTATTCTTGAACACAATGCGTCTCAAAAGGGAGTACAATTATTAAATGAAATACCGGCTGGACTTCTTGTTAAAGCAGATAGTGATATGCTTTCCATCATTTTAAGAAATCTTATTTCTAACTCAATTAAATTTTCTTATCCAACTGGCAAAATTAAAATTATTGTTTCTTCTTCTGATGATAAAGTCGTAATATGCATTGTAGACAATGGACGAGGAATTCAAGAAGAATATTTGAAAGATCTATTTAAGTTTGAAAAGATATATTCTTCTTCCGGAACTCGTGGCGAAAAAGGCGCTGGGCTCGGACTTACTATCTGTAAAGATTTAGTCGAAAAACACGGGGGTAGTCTCTGGGCGATAAGTGAACCGGATGTTGAGACATCATTTATTTTTACTCTTCCTAAAATTTAGTCCCATTTCACTTTAACTCCTTTTTAAATTCTATTAACCAATTCGATTATTTATTATAGCACTACTGTCATTTACACGATCTGCAGTGGATTGCGGCTTTCCGTGCCATGGAATTATGGGAAATCATATAGTATAATAGATTACAAACTAATTATCAAACTTAATAATAACCACAATTATTTAACTTTCTGTCATTTGTTAGTTAATTATTTTACCATTAAATTAAATCTTGTAAAAAATGAATATAGCTTTCAAATCTTTTTATATAATTATCGGCATGATAAATTATTCCTTGAATTTCCATCAAAAGCTTGAAGTTAAAATTAAACTTAATTCGAAATAGTGATATCAATCAGTGAGTTAAACTTAAATTAGATTTATAATAAATTGTCTGATCCAAAACATAAACTACTAATTTACTTCGAATATCTTCTTAAGTATGCAAACGATATAACCATTATTGCTGACTTTAATTTTAACATTATTGATGCAAACGATCTCTCAGTACAAATCTATGGCTATTCAAAGAATGAATTCCTTAAACTATCTTTTTACGATTTAATATCTCCTGAATCTAAAGTTGATATTGAAACACAAATTAAAATTCTAAACCAAAAAGACTTCCTAACTTTTGTAACCAAAAGCCTAAAAAAACATGGTTCCATTTTCATTGCAGAAGTCAAGTCGAGCTTGATCCGGCTTGATAATGAAGTTTACTATAAAATCATTGTAAAAGATATTAGCGAGCGAAATAAATTAGAAGCTCAATTATTTGAGGAAAGGGGACAGCTCCGCACTATTATTGACGCTTCACCGGCTTCCATTTGGTTCAAAGATACTAAGAATAATTTTATCCGGGTTAACAAAGCGGCAGCTGAAATCGCAAATAAAAGTGTTGGTGAAATTGAAGGAAAGTCTACGCAGTTTATTTTTCCGGTTGAGTCCGATAAGTACTACGCAGATGACCTCGAAGTAATTAATTCCGGAATACCAAAAATTGGAATTATTGAATCCGTCACTACCGGAAATAGTGTAAAATGGGTCAGAACTGATAAAATCCCATGGATCAACGCTAAAGGTGAAATTGCAGGTGTTATCGCTTTTTCTCTCGATATCACCCAACAAAAACAAACTGAACAATTGCTATCGCAAGAAAGCAATTTATTGAGCTCATTACTTGATAATATTCCTGATCGCATTTATGCAAAAGATCTCGAACATAGATTTATTATTTACAACAAGGCTTTAGCCAACCGGTGGGGATTTAATAATCCGCGCGAGTTAGTTGGCAAATCTGATTTTGACCTTTTCCCTTATGAGGTAGCTTTAAAGTACCGCTCAGAAGAACAAGAAATCATCCGAACCGGCAAGTCTATTCTTAATCGAGAAGAATCTATGACCGATTCTTCCGGTCAGACTCATTGGAGCATTGTAACAAAATCTCCATTCTGGGATGACAATGGGAATATAATAGGTATTGCGGGTTTAAGCCGCGATATCACCGAACTCAAAGTTGCCGCTGAAGCTCTAAAGGCGAGTGAAGAAAAATACAGATCTCTATTTAATACCGCACCTCTTGGTATTGCTCATATAAATTTTAAAATGGAGATAACTGATTGTAATAATATGCTTTTGGATATTTTAGATATCCCAGAAAATGAATCTTTAGGATTTGATTTTAAAAAAATTGAGGACATAAAACTTAAGAACGCTATTGAACTTGCCTTTGCAGGAAGCATAGGATGTTACGAAGGTGATTTTCAATCAATCTCTTCTCATAAAATAATTTCTTTAAAGGCAATGTTTTCTCCAATTGTCCATGAGAAAGAAAAAATATTATCCGTAGTAGGTATTTTTGAAGATATTTCTGAGTATAAGCAAATAGAAAGATTTTTCTTCCACGATATTCTAAATACTGTCGGTAATCTTAGAAGTTTTGCTGACTTACTTAAAGATAATTTATTAGATAACAAAGTAAACTCATCATTGCTTTCTGACGTACGTCAAATTGCTGCAATCTCCGATAAAGTTATACAAGAAATTATTTCGCATAGATCAATCCTTACTTCAGGTAAAACAGAAATAAAACTTAACCTTACTACTATTAGTACCTCGGAATTTATCGGTGGATTAATCAGGAATATCTTTCAAAAAGTGACTGAAGTAAATAAAGAGATAATAATCGCTGATAACTTTGAAAATATAATGATTCAGACAGATCAAGCATTGCTCAGCCGTGTGATTGAAAATCTAATTAAGAATGCAATTGAAGCCTCATTACCAGGAGGTGTTGTTACTATTGGATGCCAAAAAGAAAATGAGCAATTCTCTTTTGGGGTTCACAATCAAACAACCATATCTGAAGAGATTAAAGCAAAAATATTTGAACGCTCCTTTTCAACGAAAGGACCCGGAAGGGGAATAGGCACATATAGTATTAAATTTCTGACTGAAAAATATTTGAAAGGGAATGTGTCATTTGTCTCTACAGTAAAAGAAGGAACCACTTTTAAGATTGTACTCCCAATTAATTTGATATCCACAAACCACAAACCATCTTTAGAGCCCTGTAAGGAATGGGATAACAAAAAAATCATAGAAAAGAAAATTGCCTCAACATTATTAAAAGGGAAAAAAAAACCCGATATATTACTTGTTGAAGATGATGAAATTACAACACACGTTACAAAATTATTTTCAAAAAAAGTATTTAATGTTGACAGCGTAACCAATGGCCCAAGCGCAATAGAAGCAGTAAAATCAAAACCCTATTCCGCTATTCTTATGGACATACACCTTGGTAGAGGAATGAGCGGTCTTGATACCTTAAAAATAATAAGAACCATTCACGGATACGAAAACATTCCGATTATAGCTTTTACTGCCTACGCAATGCAGGGATCAAAGAAAGACTTTCTTGCTGCAGGATGTACACATTACTTAGTCAAACCATTCACTAAGGATCAATTAATCGATATACTTAACGAAGCAATTAATCCAAATTGACATTGGAATCTGGTGAGCCAAAAAAATAGGGAACTTAATTGCTAGGCGGGATTAGAATTGCTAACTTACCATGAGCCGAGCATGAAATATTTTTAAGGGAGCCGAAGCTCCCTTAATTATTTTTTTTCATAGACTTTTCAGCAATCATGTCCGGGGGTACTGGAGTAGTCACTCTATTTATGATAGGGGGAATTAATTGAAGATAGGCAAACATGCATCTCAAGTCTTTATCTGTTAGCCCACCGATAGCTTGCCAGGGCATAGACATACTTATTAAGCGATTTTTGATTTAAAAAAACACATTATTGAAAATATACTTTCAAGACTTTCATTATTATTATACCGGTGTATTGTCTTTGATGTTGTAAAGCTCACATAAAATGAACAACATACTTTTATGAAACAAACCTGGATGGGTGGGGATTATACGCTGATTGTCAGCAGTTTATCTTGAACTCGATAAAGTACTTAATGATACTTATGGCAAAACTAAGCTTCCAATTGGCTAATTGACTATTAAAACACAAATTGATACTCTTTTTGTTTTGATAGATTTAAATTATTGATGTAATCTTAACCTAAGAAAATAATGCAAAAATTATAAATCTGACTGTATCTAAAATTAAAATGTAGTAAGTCTCTCGGAAGAAAAAGGTATTTGAATTGAGACTCAATCCGGGTTACTGTAAAGGCAAGAGATTTTATTTTGGTTTAAATACTTAAATACATGCAGGCAGTTTTCTTTATGAATACACGCCACAAGTTTTAGGCTGTTATTATATCCGAAATTAAAAGGGATAGAAATTGATTCTATCCCTTTTATTAAATCGATTTAATTAATTATTTCCCCTTTTTCCCTCCGCCTCCGCCGCTAGTAACGACTTTTACATCAACGTATGTAAGGTTATTATTAGCATCAACAATTGGGAAACCGGCTCCTTCTGAAACTGATGATACCGCGATTGTTGAAGGAGTAATATAATTTGCATAATTATCGATTATAGCATTGCTCAGATCGACCATATTCCTTGGAGTATAAAATGTTATTCGATAATCTCCAAGTTCAGATGGTTTCCAACCTCCTTCGGAAGCTCCATAAATTAATTTCCCGGCAATGTTTAATTCCATAGCAAAACTAATGTTGTTTGGAGTTCCCAAACCTTCCCAATATCCGTTAACATTCCATATTAATCCAACAGGAGCTTCTGATGGAAACTTCTGAATTACTAATTTAGCACTATTAGTAGCTACTGTTGCCCAATTGCTTAAAAATGTGGTCGTATTCGTTCCTTGAAGCTCATTTAGTGAACTTGGGTATTCAAGTAAAGCCATATTATAGGCTGTCATAGAAGACACAGCAGCGAACAGTACTACTTCTAGTCTAAAAGGTCTATTTAGCACAGGGTTCATTGACTCAATATTATCACCCCAATCAACAAATGATACTACATTAGATCCCAGTGAGGCATAATCGGCTTGCCAATAATTTCCATCTGTCTTTTGAGGATACCAAGGTCCGGTGGATGCTAAAGCAGCTATTTCCGATGCTGTTAATCCAGGATAATCGCCATCATAGATTTTTACAAAGCTATTATTAGGTAACTTAGTCAATGAATAATCTGAAGCTAAAAGCGCAGGAAATGATAGATTATTTACTAAAGTCTCTGTATGTCCGCCGCCTCCACCACCACTTCCGTATTTATGAATAATTGATAGATCTTTGGACGGCTCAACTGCGTGTTCAGAACAATCTACGAGAAGAATTGAAAACGCAAAAAACAATATTGTGAAAATATTCCTTTTCATAAATCCTCCTTGAAGAATTTTATCGAAGACAGTATTGCTCACACATTTTTTTTAATAAAAAACACTTATTAATTAATTTTTCGCTTTATCCCGTTGTGAATATTATTTCTAAGGGCTAAAGCTTGAGCCAGAAAGAAAAAAATATTAAGTAGAATGTATTTGGATTGTTTGTGTTTCAACACAAAATTAGAAGACAATTACATAAATCAAATGCACTCTTTCACTATTTTGAGTAAAAGGAATTACATTAAGTAATTGAACAAAAGAAAAGTATTTCTATCAAATAAAATAGACTTTTAAATTTTAAAGTCAAGTCAATAATAGTAGAAATAACTCTATAACTGATTATAATAAAATGATTTACAAATGTAAACGGTTGACAAATGTAAACCAAATTATCTTTATTATTTCATAATTATTTTTTCTATTTTATAATTATCAGAAAGATCAAATCTATTAATTTCTGAGAATAAATTAAATTTCTTCTTAATGCCTTCGAATAATTTTGAATTAGTTTTATAAACATTCGCCAATATCTAATTTATTCATGAATTGATAATTTTAGTAGGTGGTTCATAGTAATACTTGTATATAAGATATCTTTAACTCAACAACAATAATTTCAAGCTAAAACGTTACTCGCGAATTAATTAAAGAAAATAATAGTCTATCAATAATATTCCTTTCGTAGCCCATACTTACTTATTTTATTATAAAGCGTTACCCTGTCAATTTCAAGGATAGAAGCGCTCTTGGATATATTCCAATGATTTTCATTTAAAATATTAAGAATATGTTTTTTCTCTATAGCCGATAAACTCTTGCAGCCGTCGTCATCGATAAAATTAATCGCTGATACATGAAACGGTAGATCTTCTACAACAATATTGTTTGTCTTCCCAACTACTACTGCACGCTCGATTGCATTTTCTAATTCTCTTACATTTCCGGGCCATTCGTAATTCATAAGAAATTCCATTGCTTCCTTTGAAACAATTTTAAGAGGCTTATTCATAGCGGTAGAGAATTTCTTAATAAAGAAATCTGTTAAAATATGAATGTCCTCTTTTCTTTCCCTTAGTGGGGGAATATTAATCGAATAAATGTTTAACTTATAATATAGATCTTCTCGAAATTTTCCCTCCTTAACTAACTCTTCAAGCCGTTCATGTGTTGCGGTTATTATACGTACGTTGCTAATAACTATTGCATCCCCCCCAATACGGGTATATTGTTTTGACTCAATAAAATGTAATAGCTCTAATTGTATCTTCAGTGAAATAGAACTTATCTCATCAAGAAAGATAGTTCCTCCTTCAGCCATCTCAATCTTACCTTTTCGATTGTATTGTGCGCCTACAGAAGATCCTTTTTCCTGACCGAATAGTTCACACTCTAAAAGAGATTCTCTTAATGCACCGCAACTAACTTGCACAAAAGGGAAATACTTCCTTCTGCTGTTTATGTGTATTGCTTTTGCTACTAAATCCTTACCTGTGCCGCTTTCGCCCCGAATCATAACAATTGAATCAGTTGGCGCAACCTTATGAATACTTTCATAAATTTTCCTTAATTGATAGCTATCGCAAATCAACCTATCAGGCTTAATTATTTCATCAATATTTTCCTTTAACAGTTTGTTTTCTATTCGCAACGCCTTTTGTTCAATTGCCTTTTGAACAAGATGAGCAAGTTCTTCTGGATTGACGGGTTTGGTTAGATAGCAATCAGCCCCATTTTTAAGAGCTGATATAGCAGTAGGTACCGATGCATATTCCGTAGTCAGAATTACTACTGAATCATTTTCTATAGATTTAATTCTTGACAGTAATTCGAAGCCTTTCATGGAGGGCATATTCAAATCAATCAATAATAAATCAAACTGTATTCCTGTAAATTTCTTTAATGCACTTTCTCCGTCTTCTGCTGTATCAACATCATAACCTTTTCCATTTAGTAAACTTGAAAGTGACTCTCTTACATCCTTATTATTGTCAACTATTAAAATCTTTTCATTTGTTCTCATAAATGTCTCTTCAAATAATCATCCCGTTTATAGAAATAATCCACTTACAAATTTAATCAAACGATAGGGAGGTGAAAAGTATTACTTTAGTGTAAATAACCGCACCCCACTAAATAAAAACTGCACTTGGTTTCAATAAATTTTTGTCACAGTTTTAGAAAAGGTAGTGTGGGCACAATTTTCCAACTCACAAAAATTCCGCCCGCCCTCAAAGCCCAAAACTGCACTAAAAATCTTAGCATACTTAGCTAAACATTAAAGAATAAAGCTAAAGTGAACATAGAGAAGAAATAAATTGCCCTTTTGCAAAACACCCGCATTTTCGAGAACATTTCGATATTCGAGTAATTTCTTTAAAATAAAAAAACCTTGTAAATATTTAATCTACAAGGTTTTATGGTAGTGCGCCCGGAAGGATTCGAACCCTCAACCCTTTGATCCGAAGTCAAATGCTCTATCCAGTTGAGCTACGGGCGCAGAACATTAAAATGCTTCTATGCAAAGATACATTTCTATAATGAAAAATGTCAATCTTCTTTGTTCATTTTTGTATTAAAGGTATGAATTCTTAGAAAATAGTTGATTTGATTCGGTTAAAAATATTTTTTATAATATTGATAATAAAATCTTTGTTTTAGTGTCAAGATATTCGTTTTCCCGTTATATTGACACTTGCACTTTAACAGTATATGTGATTATTTTATGGATAAAAATTGAAGGAATATAATTATGGCAACAGAAATATCGGAAAAAAACACTAAGAATCAAATATTACAAGCCTACACTGAAACACTCGCAAAATTAAAAGAGCAAAAACAAGATGATCGTAAAGCTGATAAGAAGAAGGATGAAGAAAACAAAATTGTCAAACAAGCATCTGATAATTCTGTTGAAAAAATTGTTACCGGTATTGGAGCTGCTAAAATTGAGATTATGAGCGAACTTGATAATGTGAGTGAAAAATTATCGCTGGAGTTTAAAAAACTTGAGGACATAAAAAAAGCAATCGAAATTGAGAGCAACTATCTAAATGAAATCTACGAAATAAAAACCAACGCCGATACTCTCTCTGCTTTACTGACTGCCCAAAAAGATAAACGCACTTCTTTTGACGCTGAAATTGAAAATAAAAAAACTGTTTTTGAAGAAGAAATGATGCAAAAGAAAATACTTTGGAAACAGGAGCAGGATAGTTATGAGAATTCAAAAAAAGAAAGAGAAAATCAGTTAAAAAAAGAACGGCAGAGGGAAGAAGAAGAGTATAATTATAATTTGCAGTTAAATAGGAAAAAGGAAATCGACACATACGAGCAGAAAAAAATCCTTCTTGAAAAAGAACTCCATGATAAAAAAGCATCCGTTGAAAAAGATTTTGTTGAAAGGGAATCAACTATTGCAGAAAAGGAAAAGGGACTTGCAGAGCTTGAAGCAAAAGTAGAGCAATTTCCGAAGCAGCTTGAGAATGCTATTAAAGAGACTGAAAAATCAGTTCTGGAAAAAATTGAGTTTAAGTACAAACATCAATCAGAGCTCGAGCAAAAAGAAATTGCCGGGGAAAGAAATTTGAACAAACAAATGATTCTATCATTGGAAAACAAAATTAAAGAGCAGGCCGAACAGATTAAGCAATTATCTCAAAAAGTAAATGAAGCAAGTCAACAAGTTCAGACAATTGCCATTAAAGCAATCGAATCTGCATCAGGAGGAACTTCGTCTCAGAGAATGTTTACTCCGGGATATGAAAGAACTAACGAACAGCAGAAAAAAGGAACTGATTAAAGAATTACTGTACTAAATTTACTTATTTTGAATTATATTTTTAAA